>CAZWQC010000007.1:0-11881 GCA_964635785.1 uncultured Ectothiorhodospiraceae bacterium | reverse complement strand
CCACGATTGATTAATTGCATTGCGGGTGACCGCCACTCATTCGGGATCGCTTCAGGATGCACGACTTACTCGATAAGGCCAAGCAAATCAAACTCGTTATATTCGATGTCGATGGCGTTCTTACAGATGGCAGTCTGTTCCTTGGGGACGGCGGCGAGGAGTACAAGGCCTTCCACTCGCGCGATGGGCACGGCATGCGCATGTTGCAGGAGCAAGGCATTCGTATCGCGATTATCACGGGGCGTACGTCCAACGTTGTGGCTCATCGCATGGCCGACCTCGGCGTCGAACTCGTGTTTCAAGGCCATCGCGATAAACGCCCCGCGCGTGACCTATTGGGAGCCGGCCAAATGGGCGGCAATCTTGCGCGAGACGGGCATTCCTGCAGATCAAGTAGCCTACGTCGGGGACGATGTCGTGGACTTACCCGTCATGACCCAGGTCGGTTTGGCGATTGCCGTGCAAGATGCCCACCGCTGGACTTTGCGCTACGCCCATTGGGTCACCGCAAGACCCGGTGGTCACGGGGCGGCCCGCGAAGTGTGTGAGTTCATTTTGGAAGCTCAGGGCAAGTTGGAGTCGGTCCTGGGACATTATCTCTCATGAAACTCGGGCAGGTTGTGCTGGCCATTCTCGCTGCCGCATCGGTGTTGTTGGCATCGTGGTGGCAAAACCAGCTCGGTGATGAATCTGCGATGTCTTTGCGCCTCGATGCCGGCCCCGACTATTACATGACGGACTTCATCTTGCACGTAACCGACGCGGAAGGCGTACCGGTCTATCGTTTGGCGGCCAACCATTTCGCCCATCTTGGCGCCGACGACACGGGGGAACTGCAAGAACCGACGTTCTCTTTGCATCTGACCGAAGAACCGCCGTGGCTGATGCGTGCGGCCAGCGGCTGGATCGGTCCACAAGGGGCAGAGTTGTTTTTGCTCGGTGGGGTCACGATGCAGCGGGCCGGAGACGACCGACAAGCCCCCATCATGATCGTCAGCGACGACTTACGCATTCGCCCTGGCGACCGCGTTGCCAGTACCGAATCCACTGTCGTGGCAACTAGCGGCAACCATCGATTGCACGGGGTGGGCATGTTTGCCGATTTAGCGCATGAACGGATGCAGTTATTGGCCAACGTACGAGGTCGTTATGCGCCTTAGCGTCCTTGTGCTGTTCCTTCTGCTTGCCCGCACCAGTTCGGTCGGTCTAGCCCGCACCGGCGATGCCGATAAACCCGTGCATATCGAATCCGATCGAGCCGAACTCGATCGGCGTGCCGGTATCGGCCGCTACATCGGCAATGTTCGTATCACCCAGGGTAGCATGCGCATTCTTGCCGACGAACTGCGCATATTCATCGCCGGCAACAAGATCGATCAGATGGTGGCCACCGGTCATCCCGTCCGTTTGCGACAACTGACCGACGACAATCGCGAAATCACCGGGCAAGCGCTACGAATCGTTTATCGCGCCAGCGATAACGACATCAGTTTGGAGGAGGATGCGGAACTACGCCAAGACGGCAACCGTTTCGCCAGCGAGCGAATCAGCTATAACATTGGCACCGGGGTGGTGACTGCCGGAACAGGCGAAGCGGGCGAGCGCGTGGAAGTCACGATTCAGCCGGAAACAGTGGAGGCCGGGCGTGTGCAAACTTCGCCATGAGTGAATTGAACGCACGCGATCTGTGCAAGCGGTATCGGCGCCGAAACGTGGTCAACGGTGTTAGCTTGCAAGTCAAACGCGGCGAAATCGTCGGTTTGCTCGGACCAAATGGGGCTGGCAAAACCACTTGCTTCTACATGATTGTTGGCTTAGTTCCCTGCGATCAGGGGCATATTCAACTTGGGGGGCGCGAGATCACCCAGCTCCCCATGCATGCACGCGCGCGGCTCGGTGTCGGCTATTTGCCACAGGAACCTTCGGTTTTTCGACGGCTGTCGGTTGAAGACAACATTTTGAGCGTTCTCGAACTGCGCAAAGACCTCGACCGTCGCGGTCGGAAAGCTCGCTTGCAAGCCTTACTAAACGATTTGCAGATCGGCCACATTCGCAAGAGCGTTGGCGTTAGTCTGTCCGGCGGCGAACGGCGGCGAGTCGAGATCGCCCGAGCGTTGGCCGTGGAACCGACCTTTATGCTCTTGGATGAGCCCTTCGCTGGCGTCGACCCAATCTCGGTGGGGGATATTCAACGCATCATCGAACATTTGACCGAGCGACAGATTGGGGTTTTAGTGACCGATCACAACGTTCGTGAGACACTCGGCATTTGTCAGCGCGCGTACATCATGAGCGAAGGCCAGGTGATTGCCGAAGGCGCGCCCGATACCGTATTGCGCAATCGACAAGTTCGCGACGTCTATCTCGGCGAGTCGTTTCGCTTGTAGCTCGTGCAATAAGCTGCCCGGTTCTGGGTTTTTTCGGTAGACTAGCGCCGTCGATAGCGGTCGCGGCTGACGGCCGCAAGCGACGCAATGCTTGTGTGACGAGGTTTTGGTTGACACCTATGGGTTCGAAGACACGATTGTGTGGTGCCGGTTGGGCGTGGCTTGGAATGCACCGAGTTCTGTTGGTGTCTGTCGTTGCAACCGATCTCGCGCACTGGCCCAACCAGCGTACACGACACCAAAGGGGTGAGGTCCGGTTGCTTTTGCAACGCTTGTCATGTTGTCGTTGTGCCCTGCAAGCCTTGGGTTCAATTCTTTCCCGAACATAACGCCCAATGCTCAAACCGACGGTCCAACTGCGGCTCGGACAGCAGCTCACCATGACCCCACAATTGCAGCAAGCGATCAAGCTGCTGCAATTGTCGACGCTCGAACTGCAAACTCAGATTCAACAAGCCATCGAAGAAAACCCGTTGCTCGAGCTGGCAGAGACCGGCGACGGTGATACCGATAGTGAACTCGAGACCGACGCGTCGGGTGCAACGCCTGACACTGACACGACGGGCGCATCGGAATCGAGCACGGATCGCCATGCCACAAGCGACGAGTTCGACGGCACTGACCCGCCAGCACCGAGCGAAAACCAGGAGAGCATTCCGGACGAGTTGGTCGTGGACAGCAGTTGGGATGAGATCTATGACATCAGTCCGATGCACACGGGAACACCTGAAACCGATGGCCACGATTTGTTCGAAAATCACAGCGGCGACGATGAATCTTTGCGTGACCATCTGATGTGGCAAGTCGACTTGGCGCCTTTGTCCGACCAAGACCGCGTGATCGCTACCACGCTCATCGATTCAATCAACGAAGACGGTTTGCTGCCCAATGCCAAGGACGGCCTCTTGTCTGGCTTGGCCGAGGCCCTGCGTATCGAACTCGACGAGGTCGAAGCCGTACGCCATTGGATTCAACAACTCGACCCGATCGGTTGTGCTTCGTTGCATGTCGGGGAGGCGTTGGCGATCCAATTACAGGCGATGCCCGCCGGAACGCCTTGGCTCGATCAAGCCATTTCGCTCGTTCAAGATCACCTAGATCTCTTGGCGAATCGCGACTATAAAAGTCTTATGTGCCTGTTGGGTCTCACACAACCCGATCTGCAAGAGGTCATTGCCCTGATCCAGGGGTTGAATCCTCGGCCGGGGTCCATGTTTGCATCCAGTCGCATCGAGCATGTCATTCCGGATGTCTATGTTGTTCGACGGGAGGGCCGCTGGCACGTGGAACTCAATCCTGATACAGCACCCGCTTTACGCATCAACCAACGTTATGCGGCGCTGATCAAACGCGCCGACCAAAGTTCCGACAACACCTATTTACGCAACAATTTACAAGAGGCGCGCTGGTTTATCAAAAGCCTTTTGAGCCGGAACGAAACGTTGTTACGGGTCGCGGCAGCAATCGTCGAACGCCAGCGCGCCTTTCTCGACTATGGTGCCGAAGCCATGAAGCCCCTGGTATTGCGCGATATTGCCGAACGTCTCGAGCTGCACGAATCGACGATCTCCCGAGTCACGTCACAGAAATACATCCATACGCCGCGGGGCGTTTTCGAGCTGAAGTATTTCTTTTCCAGTCATGTCAGTACCGCTGATGGGGGCGAGTGCTCCGCGATTGCGATTCGCGCCATGATCAGGAAACTGGTTGACGATGAAGATCGCAGTCAACCACTTAGCGACAGCAAAATTGCGAGCTTACTGTTGGAGCGTGGCATCAAAGTCGCCAGGCGTACGATCGCGAAATATCGTGAGGCATTGCAGATCCCCTCGTCAGCGGAACGCAAACGCCATAGCTTAGATTGACGAACCTGCATTCGCGATGGTCATCCGCGCTCAATCAGCGGGTCAGCCAGCGTCACCGGGGTTCTCCGAGATCCGCAAGATGCCGTTGCGGCGCTCACTTGTAACGCAGGGCTAACGGTGCCGCAATGAACGCAAACCTGTGCAAGCGCTGGGAAAACCGCCGCGAAAGCGATACAAGATCACCAACATCAACCGATGGAAGCCTACAGCAGATCCCTGTGAAAGGCGTTTAACCAAAGTCAAGGATGACACCACTTTGCAGTATAGCGAACCGATTGGAGTAGTTTTATGCAAATCGATCTCACCGGCCATCATGTGGATATTACCCCCGCTTTGCGGGATTACGTCAAGACCAAGTTCGATCGTCTGAAACGGCATTTCGATTATGTCATCGATGTGCACGTGGTACTGAGTGTCGAGAAACAACGGCATCAGGCCGAGGCCGCACTACGGATGAGTGGAACGGCGATCCACGCAACCGCCGAGAACGACGACATGTATGCCGCGATCGACGACCTGATCGACAAAGTGGATCGGCAAGCGGTCAAGTTCAAAGAGAAGATCAAAGACCATCGGCGTACCGAAACCATCGATTTCGAAGAGGCGATGTAAGCACGTGGTGAACATCGGCGATCTTCTCAGCCTCGATCGCGTTGCCGATCAGCGTGAAATAACGAGCAAGAAACGGGTTCTCGAAACGCTCGCCGAGATGATCGCCGGTGCCACCATGCTCGGACCAACCGAGGTGTTTGACTGTTTGTTGACTCGGGAGCGTCTTGGTAGTACCGGTTTGGGGCGGGGCGTCGCCTTGCCCCATGGCCGTATGCAGGGGCTTAAGTCCACCGTTGGCGCGCTCCTGCGGTTGCAAACCGGCATTGACTTCGATGCCCCCGATGACAAGCCGGTCGATTTGTTTTTTGCTTTGGGTGTCCCGCAGGAATGCACCGAAACGCACTTACAGATTCTGGCGCAGTTGGCCGAACTATTTGCCGATCCGGTCATGTTGGAGCGAATGCGAAGTGCCCGCGACAGCACGACCCTGCTGGCGCTATTGCGTGACTGGCAACCCGACTGACCCGGTTGCGCTGAGTACCACTCGGTAAAGGGGAATCCGCAAATGTGCCACTACCGCCAACCACGAAAACTCGATCTTGCCGCATTGCTGGAGGCATTGGCCAAACCTTTGGGACTTTGCGCCGACGTGACGGCGGATCGACACCGTGAATTCGCGGCACCAACGGTAGCCGAAGGCCAGGACCGCTACGCCAATCCGTTTCCAAGTGATCAGCCAAGCTTCATTGGCGTCATCGGAATTGCTGAGCTAACGCGATTGTTGGCAATGCCTGGCGAGAAGCGAAAACAATTGATCAACCTCCACCACCGCGCCGGTCTCGAAATCCTAATCATCGCAAATGGTCAAGCGCTTACCGCCGAGTTGGCTGAACACATTGAAGCACTGGGCGTTTTGGTATTGTTGTCGCAGCAGCCATGCGAACAAGTGATTAGCACATTACGCAGCTACTTGCAGCGGGTCTTTGCTCCTAGAACGATTGTCCACGGGGTGTTCATGGAGGTCATCGGACGGGGCGTGCTCATTCGTGGACCGAGCAATATCGGGAAAAGCGAGCTGGCATTGGATTTGATTCATCGTGGTCATCGTCTGATCGCCGACGATGCGCCTGAAATCAGTCGCCTTGGCCCAACGCATCTGGAAGGTGGCTGCCCGGAGCTGCTCCGCGGTTTCCTCGAAGTGCGCGGTCTCGGGGTGCTCAATGTTGCCGCTATGTTTGGCAATAACGCGATCCGTCTGCACAAACAGCTCCACTTGATCGTCGAATTGATGCGGGCAACGGAGTTGCCAGATGATCCAGAGCAAAGACTTTGGGGAATCCACTGTGAACGGCAAGTACTCGGCGTTAACATGCCGACGATTGTGTTACCCATTTGCCCGGGTAGCCAGCTCGCCGTACTAGTCGAAGCCGCCGTGCGCAATCATCATCTGCGCAGTCACGGCTACGACGCCGCGGCAGACCTCGTTGCACGACAAGAACGGTTAATGAATGGAAATGCCTCATGCGACTAACCATTGTCAGCGGATTGTCCGGATCGGGCAAAACCATCGCGATGCATGCGCTCGAAGACGAAGGGTTTTATTGCATCGACAATTTGCACTTGCAGCTCCTTCCCGCCTTCATGCTGCTGTTGTCTGGCCCGGAGCTGCGTCACTATGAGTCAATTGCCATCAGCATCGACGCTCGCAGCGGCACACGCCAGTTACAGGATTTCGAGCGGATTGCAAACCAACTGCGGGCGGCGCCAATCCCGGTTGAGATCTTGTTTCTTCAGGCCGAACTCGACTCTTTGATCCAACGCTTCAGCGAAACTCGGCGCAAACATCCGCTCACTCGACCGGGGTTGGCCCTGGTGGACGCCATCGAACAAGAACGCGAATTATTGTCGGCGGTCGTCGCGCAAGCCGATTTGGTCATCGATACAACGCACACCAACGTTCATGAGGTCGCCGCGTTGATTCGTGCCCGGGTCCGCGGCGCCAGGCAATCGCCGATGTCATTGTTGCTACAATCGTTTGGCTTCAAACATGGCGTCCCCTTGGACTCGGATTTCGTTTTCGACGTTCGTTGCTTGCCGAATCCGAATTGGGTGGAAGGTTTGCGTAACCTATCCGGACGCGACCCGGCGGTGGTGGAATACTTGGAGCAACAAGCCGTTGTCAACCAAATGTTCGAGCAAATTCAAGGCTTTTTGGCTGTATGGATACCACAATTTCAACGCGAGAACCGCAGTTACCTCAGCGTTTCGGTCGGCTGTACCGGGGGACGCCATCGCTCGGTTTACCTGGTCGAGCGATTGACTCGGCATTTTGCATTTCAGCAAGACTGCAACGTGACCACGCGTCATCGAGAAATCAGTTGACAAAGGTACGATCATGGCCGTGGCGTTGCTGACGATTACCCATGAAGAAATCGGCGCAAGCCTGCTCGCGACTGCACAGGCCATGCTGGTGCAATGCCCATTGGCGGTTGCACATCTTAAGGTATCCGCAGGGGCCGATCCCGATACGCTGCTGATACACGCACACGAAATGGTTCGTTTGCTCGATAGTGGCGAGGGGGTGCTCATTTTGACTGATATTTACGGCGCCACGCCGGCCAACATCGCTTTGCGGCTATCGCCAGAGCCGAGAATGCGCGTTGTCAGTGGGATCAACCTGCCGATGCTGGTTCGCGTCCTGAACTATCCCGATTTGAGTCTGGACGAACTGGCCGACAAGGCCTTGTCCGGCGGACATGACGGAATCATTGCGAGTTAATTCGATGCTCGAGCTCTCGTTATCGATTATCAACCGACTTGGACTGCACGCCCGCGCCGCCGCGAAGTTCGTGCAACTGGCATCCCAATATCGTGCGGAGATCTACGTGGAAAAAGACGGGAGGCGAGTCAACGGAAAGTCCATCATGGGGGTCATGATGCTTGCAGCGAGCCGGGGCAGCCAAATCACGCTATTTTTAGACGGCGAGGACGAACAAGAGGCACTATCTGCGCTGGTGGCACTGGTTGGCAACCGCTTCGATGAAGCCGAATAGGCCACGGTAGGGTTGATTTAGGTGCAACCGTACGGTACAAGTACGGGAGATGGGCGGTTAGCTCAGCGGTAGAGCACTGCCTTCACACGGCAGGGGTCACTGGTTCGATCCCAGTACCGCCCACCAGATTGCTGGTTCTTGTCATGGTTCTACCCATGACGTCTCTAACCGATGGCAACAAAAAAGCACAATCGGGATGTCGATTGCCGGTGCGCTTCATGTCATCGCACCAAGTGGTCAAGTCACAGACGAGCCGAGGTCGGTTTGCCGGCTTCGGCGACAGGCACTGGCGCCGCCCCAGCCGATTTTTGGTCCGAATGGACCGTCTTTGTCGCCATTTACGAGGCGTTATTCCGATGAAAACGGCCATCGCGATTCGTCATGTTCTGTTCGAGGATTTAGGCGCCTTCACCGTACCGCTCGCCGAGAACGGCTATACCATCGATTATCTCGATATCGGGCTTGATCAACTCACGGCATCGCTGGCGTATGCACCGCATCTGCTGATCGTGCTGGGCGGGCCGGTTGGGGTGAACGATACCGAGGACTACCCCTTTCTCCTCTCGGAGCTCGAGATTTTGCGAGCACGGTTGCAACGGCGTTTGCCGACGTTGGGAATTTGTCTTGGTGCGCAGCTAATGGCTGTGGCACTCGGGGCGGCCGTGCAACCCGGCCAATGTAAAGAAATCGGTTGGAGTCAACTGACACTCACCGCAGCCGGGCGAGCCAGCCCGCTGCAACATTTGGCCGACACTGAAGTACTCCATTGGCACGGCGATGTCTTTGCCTTGCCGGAGGGGGCGCGCAGTCTGGCAAGTACCGCCGTCTGTCCGCATCAGGCGTTTGACCTCGGACCCAACATCTTGGCGTTTCAATGTCATCCCGAGGCGGATGGACAAGGTCATGAGCGCTGGTTGATCGGGCATACCGTGGAGCTTCGCAGCCAAGCCGTGCCCATTGCGGACCTGCGCCGTGCCGCGGCAAAATTCGGTCCGGCAGCACGAGTGGCGGGCTGTCGCTGTCTCACACAATGGTTGCAAGGCCTTAACGCCTAACGCGCAAGCATTGCCATTTCGCGGGTGCGGCGAGTTGCACAATGCCGCTAAGATGCCTATCGTTGACGGTCTTTGCAACGGCAAACGCAGGGCGTTTATGATGGTGCCAGAGCGACCTTGCCTTGACCGACCTTCCCCTTGCCGAACCAACAGTAATACTGATGCAACATTGTGATTGCTTGATTCAAACCCAATGGATCGTCCCGGTGGACCCGCCCGGTACCGTGCTGACCGAGCATGCCTTGATCATCGACCAAGGTCGCATTCTCGACCTTCTGCCGGCCACAGATGCCGCCGCCCGATATCACGCCACACATCAGCTCGCCCTGCCGCATCACGTTCTGCTGCCCGGGTTCGTCAATGCGCATACCCACACGCCAATGGTCCTGTTGCGCGGCTTGGCCGACGACCTCCCGCTCATGACTTGGCTAAAAGAGCACATCTGGCCTGCCGAAGCCCGCTGGGTTGGCGAAGAAATGGTGCGCGAAGGCACTGCCCTCGCGTTGGCCGAGATGATTCGCTCGGGCACGACCTGCTTCAATGACATGTATTTTTACCCGAATGTCACCGCCGAGGTCGCCGCCGAAGTCGGGATCCGGGCGAATATCGGGCTGATCTTGGTCGACGTACCAACCACATGGGCAAAATCGACCGAGGAGTATCTGGCCAAGGGCATGACGGTCTACGACCGTTTTCAGGGCCATCCACTGCTTCACTTCGCGCTCGCGCCACATGCGCCGTACTCGGTCGGGGACGAGGGTTTGTCCGCGATTCGCGCCACCGCGCAGCAAACGGGCTTACGTATCCACATGCATGTCCATGAATCCCGCGACGAGGTCGAGCAGGCCATGGCGACCAATGGCGAACGTCCGCTGGCTCGGCTCGACCGATTGGGTCTGGTTCATCCGGGTCTGCAAGCCGTTCATGCCACCCAACTCGACGACGCCGAAATCGCGTTACTGGCCGAACGGCGTGCTCACGTCGTCCATTGCCCCGAGTCCAATCTCAAGCTGGCCAGCGGTTTTTGCCCCGTGGCCAAGCTGATCGATGCCGGCGTCAATGTCGCCCTCGGCACCGACGGTGCGGCAAGCAACAACGACTTGGATATGCTCGCGGAAATGCGCACCGCGGCATTGCTCGCCAAAGGCGTCAGTGGCGATGCCGCCGCAGTCACAGCCGAACAAGCCTTGGCCATGGCGACGATTCAAGGCGCCCTCGCACTTGGCTTAGACGATCGAATCGGCAGCCTGACCCCTGGCAAGTCCGCCGACTTCATTGCCGTGCGTCTTGATGAGCTGGCCTCGCAACCGTTGTTCCACCCCATATCACAATTGGTCTATACCGCAACCCGCAACCAAGTCACCGATGTCTGGGTCGCCGGAAAACGCGTTTTGCGTAATGGCGAACTAACCGGATTCCGTCGCGATCAATTGCTGGCAAGTGCCACCAAATGGCAGGCACGCATCGCGGTGGATGCCTGAACCCTTCTCGCAATGATTCAAGGTACATCAGTCTCATGGAAAACGCAGATTACAACGAGCTTCGCAAATTCGACGCCCTCGCCGAGCGCTGGTGGGACAGGACCGGCGAATTTCGCCCACTCCACGACATCAACCCCTTGCGACTGGATTACATCGAACGCTTTACCCGTTTAGCCGGGAAAACCGTGGTCGACGTCGGCTGTGGCGGCGGGATCCTTGCGGAAGGCATGGTCGCTCGTGGCGCCCACGTGACCGGCATCGACATGGCCCCACACGTCATCGACATCGCCAAACAACACGCCAGCGAGCAGCAGATCGACATTGCCTATCACGTGCAAACGGCGGAAACACTCGCAACCGAACAACCGGAGCAGTTCGACCTCGTCACCTGTATGGAACTCTTGGAGCACGTACCCGACCCGCGCCCGACCGTTGCCGCCTGCGCGACCCTAGTCAAACCCGGCGGTCAGGTGATCTTCGCCACCATCAACCGGACCCCGAAAGCGTTCATGCTGGCCATCGTCGGGGCCGAATACCTATTAGGCTTGCTGCCACGCGGCACCCATGACTACGCTAAACTGATCCGCCCAGCCGAACTGACCGGCTGGTGTCGCGATGCCGACTTGACGGTGCTAGACATCAGCGGCATGGCATACAACCCGTTGACCAAACGGCCCCGATTCTGTCGTGCCGTCGATGTCAACTATCTGGTTTGCGCGACCAAATAAACCACCTCGGCCGGTCACGTGAGCCAACTAACCGGGCACCCGACGCAGATCGAGCGTATAGGGATATTCGGCATTGATTTCTTCGTCCGGCCTTGCCATTGGCCCGACAGGATGGCCGTCCGGATAGAATTTTGCGAGTCGGCGTTAGTCCGGTGGCGGTTGGAGTGGGCCCGGCGTATGTCCGAACCCCTCGAACCGAGAGACCCGCCGTGTCTCGGCGGCATTGGCATTGACCGGAAAGTCTTCATAACTTCGGCCGCCGGGATGGCTGACGTGGTACGTACAGCCACCGATCGCGCGCCCATTCCACGTATCGATGATGCCGAACACCAGCGGCGAATGAACCCCGATCGTCGGGTGCAAGGCCGATGGCGGTTGCCACGCACGATAACGCACGCCTGCCACAAAATGGCCTTGTGTCTCAGTTCGATGCAACGGAACCCGGCGACCACGTAACGCGAATCGGTCAGCCCGCTAACGCTGACTTGAATCCGTTCCACCGATGAGTCGACGTAACGGGATGTCCCTTGCGCCGTCACTTGCTCGCCGAGGACATGCCACGGTTCGATGGCGGTATGTCAATCGAGTTGGATATCGCCGACTTGGATACCGCCCAGATGAGGAAACCGAAATTCCAAAAACGGCGCCACCCAACTCGATTGGAATGGATACCCGGCCGCATCGAGTTCTGCCACGACTTCCTTCACGTCCCGCCAGACAAAATGCCGCAACATAAAACGATCGTGTAGCGAGGTACCCC
>CAZWQC010000006.1:2103-21204 GCA_964635785.1 uncultured Ectothiorhodospiraceae bacterium | reverse complement strand
GGTGGCCTCTGGGGGAAAGGAAAGTCGAATTGGCGCTGGCGCGACGGCCCGGCAGCGGCGAGCGACAAACGGTGACGACCGTTGTAACGGGTCGAACGGCAGTCACTTGGTTTGCGCCGCTTTCGTATTATGCTAGCGCGACGCTACTTAAGGCGGTGTTGGAAACGGGCCGAACGCACCAGATTCGCGTGCATTGCGCCCATCTGGGGCATCCCGTTGCCGGCGATCGCAAGTACGGCGACTTTCAGTTCAATCGAGCGATTGAACAAGAGGGTCTGAAACGGTTATTTTTGCATGCCGCAAGCGTGCGCATTCCGGCAGTCCATGCGACCCAGCACGCTTACACGTTTACCGCTGCTTTGCCGACCTCGTTACGAGCGGTATTGCAGCGGCTGCCTGGACCGTAAGTCTGCGGTCACCAACGATAAATCGCTTTATTTAACGAGGACAGAACATGGCAAGCCAAGACGAAACAACGATACCGTCAGCGGCAACGACGACCGACCAGACCGCGTGGGAGCGAGAACTGCTCGCCCGGTTGGCCTTTGCGGGTTTGCAGGAGCAACGTCGCGCGCGGCGCTGGGGGATTTTCTTCAAATTCTTGGCGTTTCTCTATATCGGCGTGATCGGCTTCATTGTACTGGACCTGCCGGCATTGAACGAGGCCGACAAGACGCATGCGGCGTTGATCAAAGTGCATGGGCTGATTGCCGAGGACGTGGAGGCCAGTGCCGAGAATATCAATAAGGCACTGCGCGCCGCATTCAAGGACGACGGCACCACCGGGGTGATTCTCGACATGAATACACCAGGCGGTAGCCCGGTCCAATCCGCCTACATCAACGCGGAGATGTTGCGTTTGCGGGAGAAGTATCCCGACATACCGCTGTATGCGGTGGTCAGCGATGTTTGCGCCTCGGGTGGCTACTACATCGCCGTTGCGGCCGACAAAATCTATGCGCATCCGGCAAGCATCGTCGGTTCCATCGGGGTCCGCTTCGACAGTTTCGGCTTTGTCGAAGCCATCGACAAACTCGGCATCGATCGGCGGCTCCTGACAGCAGGAAAATACAAGGCATTGCTCGATCCTTTCAAGCCGGTAGTCGAGGACGAAGAACAGCACGTCCAAACCTTGCTCGACCAAATTCATGCGCAATTCATAACGGCCGTCAAGCAACGGCGAGCAGAGCAGTTAGCCGACGAACCGGATATCTTCAGCGGGTTATTTTGGAGCGGTGAACAAGCGTTGGAACTCGGTTTGGTCGACGACTTCGCGAGCGTCGGTGACATCACGCGAGATGTGCTCAAGACCGACCGGATTGTCGATTTCACCTTGGAGGAAGATTGGGTCGCGCGGCTTGCAAAACAGGTGGGGACAGCGCTGAGCACCGTTTTGCGCGAAGTCGTCGGCGATACGACGACACAACTGCGTTGATCTTGGTTAGGGCAGCGCAATCGGCCTTGAAGTATTGCGAATGTCCCGCGTGGTGACAATGTCATGGCCGGCGTCTCACTGACCACGAGAACGGCAGCGTAGCCACCGATTCACTTGCCCGTGACGTGGTTTGTGCTTAAAGTGCTTGGTTTTATCGGTTTGCGTATTCGGAGGAATTGGTCTTGACGCATTGCAGTGAGATGAACATCGAGCGTGCGCGTGAAAACATGGTGGAGCAACAGATCCGTCCTTGGGATGTGCTCGATCCCACGGTGCTCGAATTGTTGCGGACCACGCCACGGGAGTTGTTCGTGGCAAACGAGTACGCCTGTCTTGCCTTTGCGGATCTCGAGATTCCGCTTGCCCACGATCAGCACATGTTGGCGCCGAAGATCGAAGGCCGCATGTTGCAGGCATTGACGTTGCGGCCGACCGACAGAAGTTTGTTGATCGGTACCGGCAGCGGTTATACCACGGCGTGTTTGGCACGTGCGAGCGCGAGTGTCGAGAGTGTCGAACGCTACTCGGATTTGAGTGAGGCGGCAGCGGACAGGCTCAAAGCGCTCGATATTGCGCGCGTCCGGATGGTGGTTGCAGATGCGCTTGGCGACTGGCAGTCAAACGGGAAGTACGACGTTGTCGCGTTGACGGCGTCGGTACCAACGCCTGCCGAACTGATCCGTTTTGAGCAATTGCTCACCGAGGGTGGTCGCTTGTTCGCCGTGGTCGGGCGGGCCCCGAGCATGTCGGCCACCTTGGTGGTGCGTCGTGGAGCCAGTGAATTCCAACGCAAACGGCTGTTCGAAACGGTGCTAACCCCGCTGGTCGGTTTGCAGCCCACGTCGGAATTCGTGTTCTAAACGGGCAAATGCTGACGCACTCGCATCAGTTCTTTATGATAGGCAGCGAAACGCTCGGGAATTGCCCGAGAACTCGCCCCGACGCAAGGCGATCGACCGCCCGGAGCCAATAGGATTATGAAAGTAACGTATTTCACAGCTTTGTTGTTCGCTGTTGTCAGTCTGCTGTTCACTGCCCGTTTGCCGGCTGCGGACTTGATGGAAGTCTATCAATCGGCCTTGGCCGAGGATGCCGTGCTGGCCGCCGCTGAAGCGCAATATCTCGCGGCCACCGAAGCGAAACCGCAAGCGCGCTCAGCATTGTTACCACAAGTTCAGTCAAGTGGCAGCTATGGCTGGATCAAGAGCTATAGCGAAAACAACTTTATTATCGAAGGCTCGCCGGCCTCGAGTGTCACGGAAGGGAGTTCGCCAAAGAGCTGGGATGTATCGGTCTCGTTAAGTCAAGTGTTGTTCAACAAGGCGTTTTGGGAGCAGCTCAAGCGCGCCGGAACCAGTATTGCCCAAAATCGAGCACAGCTCGAGGCCGAACGCCAAAATCTCGTGCTGCGTGTGGCCGAGGCGTACTTCTCGGTGCTTTCGGCGAAGGACGCTCTGCGTTTTGCGCGAAAGGAGAAGGAAGCGATTGGGCGACAATTGGAACAAGCGGAAAAGCGTTTCGAGGTGGGGCTGATTGCGATCACCGATGTCAAAGAAGCCCAGGCCGATTACGACCGGACCACGGCATTGGAAATCGCCGCTCGCAATGAACTTGATATCGTGGTGGAAGAGGTTGCGGTGATCGCCGGACGGGATTTTGTCGACTTTGCGTTATTGTCCGAGGATTTCCCCTTAAGCAAACCGGACCCGACGGATATCGATATGTGGCGCGATACTGCCTTGGAGAACAACTTGCAGCTGCAAGCGGCTCGGCTGGGCGTGGAAGTGGCGGCACGGGATATTCGCCGGCAGCGCGGTGGCTATTTCCCGGAATTGAGTGCGCAAGCCTCGCATAGTTTCCAACGGGTCAACGATCCCGATTTCGATCTGGATCGCAGCCAACGTAACACCAGTATCGGTTTGCAATTGACCATGCCCCTGTTCCAAGGTGGTAGCGTGAGTTCAGCGGTCCGGCAAGCCCAAGCCAACTTCACCAATGCCGAACAGCAATTATTGCAAACCCGGCGGGAGACGGCGCGTCAAGCGCGTAGCGCATACTTGAGCGTAATCTCCGGCGTAAGCCAGGTCGAGGCGCTGCAACAAGCCCTCGACTCCGCTAAGACCGCTTTGGAGGCGACCGAGGCCGGCTTCGAAGTCGGTACGCGCACCGCGGTTGACGTGCTGTTAGCGGTACGTAGTGTTTATGAAGCCAGTCGCGATCTGGCCCAATCCCGTTACGCCGTGATTCTCGATACCGTGCGTTTGAAGCAAGCAGCGGGAACGCTGTCCGCCGTGGATTTGGAGCAGATCAACGAGTTTATCGAGTAAGATTCGGGAGAATGGCCGACAAACGATCCGATATTCGGCGTCGACCCCGAGCAAGCACGGTAAAATAGCGTCCCTGTCCCCGCTCAACGCATGATTTTTCCGCAATGGTCACATGGTCACCGTCGCTTGGGTTGCGGGAACTTTGGCCACGGTGCCCAAGATAAGTCGTGAAGGTTTTAACAGGGGTGTGACTCAACACACGGGCGGGTTTAGGGAACCAAAAGCGCAATGACGGGGCCGAGCCGATTTGTCCTTGATTTCGGTGAGCCTGTCAATCTCGCGTGGTGCGGAATCCGTACCGGAGAAGACCATGTTCGAAGCGGTTGCACTGGGCCAATCCTTGCCGGCCGACGACTACAAACCCTTGGTCAAGTCCCTGCGGCTTAAGCTGCTGGACTTTCAGTTTGCGTTGGTCGGTGGGGATCGACCGATCATCGTCGTGCTTGCCGGTGACGACCGCTCCGGCCGCCACGAGACATTGAACACGCTATGCACCTGGCTGGATCCGCGCTTCGTCCACGCCAATGCGTATGGTCCGGCCAGCTATTTGGATGATCTTTATCCGTTTTTCTGGCGCTTCTGGCGCGATCTCCCAGCCCGCGGAGAGCTTGCCGTCTATATTCGCGATTGGACCAGCGCGTCTATCGTGCAATTCCTTAACGCCGAAATCGACCAATGCAAACTCGAACGGCGCATTCGCTTCATCAACGCCTTCGAGCAAACCCTCCTGGATAGCGGGGCATTGATCGTCAAGTGTTGGTTACACTTGCCCATCGGACGTTTGGCCGAACGATTGGCAGAGCACGCCGAGGGCATGTTCGTCGATCCGAAGGACAAGCTTGCTTACGATAACTACGACCAAGCCCAACGTACGATCGAAATGATGCTCCGGCGGACCACCGCCTACGGGCGAAGCTGGCATTTGATCGATGGCAGCGATCCACTCCAGCGTAATATTGCGGTCGGTCAAGTCCTGTGTGACGCCTTTGCGACCGCCACGGAGTTCGATAAACCGGTCACTGCAAGCAGCAATGTCCTCGGGGCGCAAGGTTCTGTCAAGAAAACGGTATTGGATACGGTGGTGCTCGATCAGACCGTTGATGCCGCAGCTTACCCCAGCCAGCTGATGGCACTACAAGTCGAGTTGGCACAAGCGATCCGTGATTGCTATCGCCTGCAAGTTCCGATTGTCTTGGTTTTCGAAGGCTGGGATGCCGCCGGTAAAGGTGGCGTCATCCGGCGTCTCGTCGCCAACTTGGATGCAGGATATTACCGCATTGTCCCGGTGGCCAAGCCGACCACTTGGGAAGCCGGGCACCATTACCTCTGGCGGTTTTGGCGTCAGTTACCCGCGCGCGGGCAACTGACGATTTTCGACCGCAGCTGGTATGGCCGGGTCTTGGTCGAACGGGTCGAGGGCTTCGCGACGCAGGCGGAATGGCAACGTGCTTACCGCGAAATCAACGATTTCGAGGAACAGCTCGTAGTTCACGACACAGTGTTGCAGAAATATTGGTTGCACATCGACGCCAAAGAGCAGGCAAAACGCTTCAAAGCGCGCGAGCAGACGCCTTACAAACGTTTCAAAATCACCGATGAAGACTACCGAAATCAAGAGAAACGCCCCGCATACACAACCGCGGTTCATGATATGGTCATGCAAACCAGTACCGAATACGCGCGCTGGCAATTGATTCCGGCAAACAGCAAGCGGTTTGCTCGCCTGGCTGTGCTGCAGTCTGTCCTGTCTGCCATCAAGCAACGTATCGACGGTAGCGAAACCGAACCGGTCAACACCATGACGTCGCCGGCCACCGAGACGCCTTGCCGAGAGTCCTGTCATAGCACCGCAACCTAACCGAAACCGTCGTGTCATGGGGCGATCCGACAATCGGGCTCTTCGGTCAATCGTTGCAGCAGCCCATGCCTGAACTCTCCTGTCGAACACTGTTCATCTCCGATGTCCATCTTGGTTCGCGTCATTGCTGTGCGGACTATCTTTTGACGTTACTGAACAGCGTGACTTGTGCACGGCTCTATCTGGTTGGCGATATTATCGACCTGTGGGCCATGCGTCGGGGGTTGTATTGGTTACCGAGCCATACCGCTGTGGTCGAACGTCTCTTGGCAATGGCAACCGACGGCACGCCAATCGTTTACCTGCCGGGCAATCATGACGAATTGTTACGCCCACTGACGGGACGGCAATTTCAGGGCATCGAAATCCGCTCGAATGCGGTGCACGAGACGGCTGACGGGCGCCGGTTCTATGTCAGTCATGGCGATGAATTCGATGCGGCGGTGCGCTGTCATCCACTGATTCAACTGCTTGGCGGTCCGGTCTACGAAGGCTTGATGACCGTCAATCGTGGCATCCATTGGCTACGCCGGAAAACGGGCCGTCCCTATTGGTCGTTTGCCGCTTTCGTCAAGGCGCGTATGGGAAATGCCGCAGAGTATATTCGCCGCTTCGAAGCCGCGGCGGCACATGCCACCGCCAAACGCGGCTTGGATGGCTACATCGGTGGGCATATCCACAAACCCAATATCGCCGAAATCAACGGAATCACCTATTGCAACGATGGTGATTGGGTGGAGCATTGCACCGCGCTGGTCGAGGATCATGACGGACGTTTGCGGATCATCCATTGGGCGGAACAGGTCGCCCTTGGAGACCGCGATCGTTGTTAGCCAAAAAGGGTATAGGATTTAAGGGTTGAGCCGCCGAGGTGGAGCTGCCTTCCCTGGTCGCTGTCTGGTAGGGCAATCGTTCGCATGCGATTCGACATGACAGTGTCACAATTGCAACGTATCCTTTTGCCGTTCCCGACCGTAATGGTCTGAAGCGCTGTCGTTGTGCTTCGAGTGGATGCGCTTGCTCGTGAACGGCGACTTGAGCACACTGGGCGCCCGTCCGTAGGCGGTCGTCGTGGTATGGGCACGGATCGAGAATGATCGAAGAACCGTGTATCGGGCGCCTGACGATGTTCGTCCGGGCCGCCTTTGCGATTGTCTATCCTCGAGAAAACGGTATTTGTTCGCATGACCCAAACGTTGGTCCAGTATTCAACGGTGCTCGCCATTGTGGGCGACATCTTAAAGGTGCGCGCGGCACCTGACTTGGTCAGTGATGCTCCGCGTATTGCGTTCGGCGACCTGGCGCTGGTGAAAGACCCGAATGGGTCGAGTTCGCTTGCCCAGATTATCGCGTTGGATCGTGACGAGGT
This sequence comes from uncultured Ectothiorhodospiraceae bacterium, assembly GCA_964635785.1. Taxonomy (GTDB): domain Bacteria; phylum Pseudomonadota; class Gammaproteobacteria; order CAYFSA01; family CAYFSA01; genus CAYFSA01. The sequence continues at coordinate 14,215 of CAZWQC010000006.1, read as the reverse complement.
GACCTTGCAGGTGTTTGCCGGCACGCAAGGACTTTCGACGCGGGCTTCTGTTCGGTTTCTCGGTCGTCGCATGCAGATGACCTATTCACGCAATATCCTTGGCCGCGTTTTCGATGGGGGTGGTCGGCCGAAAGATCGTGGACCCGATTTGTCACAGGATCCACAAATCGACATTGCTGGTACGTCAGCCAACCCGATGCGACGGTTGCTTGCCTCGCGCATGATTCGCACCAACGTACCCATGATTGATGTGTTCAATTGCTTGGTTGAAAGCCAGAAGATCCCGGTGTTCTCGGTGGCCGGGGAACCGTACAACGCCTTTTTGGCTCGTATCGGGATTCAAGCAGATGCGGATATCGTGATCTTCGGCGGCTTGGGTTTGATCTATGACGATTATCACTTCTTTCGCACGGCGTTCGAGGATGCCGGTGTGTTTGCGCGGACGGTCATGTTCGTCAATCAGGCGTCTGATCCTGTCGTGGAGCGGCTTCTCGTGCCGGACCTGGCATTGTCGGTCGCGGAACGGTTTGCGGTCGAAGAAGGTAAGCGCGTTCTAGTCCTGATGACCGACATGACGGCGTTTGCCGACGCGTTGAAAGAGGTCGGTATTGCCATGGAGCGGGTCCCCTCAAACCGCGGTTACATGGGTGATCTGTACTCCCAACTGGCACGCCGATATGAGAAGGCGGCGGACTTCAAAGACGGCGGGTCCGTGACGATTTTATCGGTGACGACCATGCCGGGGAACGATGTCACCCACCCGGTGCCTGACAACACGGGCTATATCACCGAAGGGCAGTTCTATTTGCACAATGGGGTCATTGATCCGTTCGGTTCGTTGTCGCGGCTGAAGCAGCATGTGATCGGTAAGACGACACGGGAGGATCACGCCCAGATCATGAATACCATGATCCGTTTCTATTCCGGGGCGACCGAGGCGGAGCAAAAACAAGCCATGGCCTTCGAGCTCAGCGATTTTGACGAGAAGCTGCTCAAGTTTGGCTGCTTGTTTCGGGCGCGGTTTATGGATATCAACGTGTCGATGCCGTTGGAGGCGGCATTGGATCGTTGCTGGGAAACCCTGGCGGAGTGTTTCGAGCCCGGCGAGTTGCTGATGAAAGAAGCCTTGGTGAGCAAGTACTTTCCGCGGGTTACGCAGGATCAAGCAGCGTAATGGCGCGACTGGCTCTCAACAAATCCTCGCTAAGCGGAGAAACCCGGCGTCTGAAAACGTACCGGCGCTTTTTGCCGTCGCTCGATCTCAAGCGCAAGCAATTGATCGCTGAACGTGCGAAGGCGGCACGAACACTGGTACAGACCAAGCAAGCCTTGGCCGAGTTGGATCGGCGGGTGCGTGACGAATTGCCGATGGCTTGCAACCAGGATTTGGATCTGACCGAACTCGTGACGTTGCGCGAACTTGAGCTCATTGAAGAAAATGTCGTGGGGGTACGCTTGCCCACGGTCGGGCGGATCGAAACGCAAACGCGTGCCTACAGCTTGTTGGCGCGGCCGCATTGGGTCGATAGTCTTGCCGAGCGGCTACGTGAAGCCATCGTGTTGCGTATTCGTTTGCAAGTCGATTTGCAACGATTGGCGCTGTTGGAAAATGCGGTTCAGAAAGTGACGCAACGAGTCAACTTGTTCGACAAAGTCTTGATTCCGCGGACGGAAGCGAATATCAAGAAGATCCGCATTGCGCTGTCCGATGCCGAGCGGGCGGCGGTGGTCCGGGCAAAGATTGCCAAACGTAAACGGGCGGAGGTAGCATGAGTATCGCGGCGATGCGCAAGTTTGCTTTGTGTGGTTTGGCCGGCGATGCACAGCGGGTGCTCGGGTCTTTACAGGCGCTCGGTTGCATGCATCTGATTCCGCTGGCCAAGCGCCGTGAAGCCACTGATGTCGCCGACAGCGACGATAGCGAATCGGTGAGCAAGGCATTGCGTTTCCTGGTGCAAACCAAGACGAAACGGCGGCAGGTCAGAGAGGATCCGTTGTTCGATTTGGACACTGTGGTGCGGCAAACCAACAGTTTGATGCAACGGATTCGGCAGCAGGAGGACCGGCGGGATGCCTTATTGGAGCGTATCGAACAACTTGTCCCTTGGGGAGATTATCAGTTGCCGCCGTTAAGGGATCTGGGGGGCCACAAGTTCTGGTTTTATGTCGTGCCGTTGGGCGAGATGAAGCGCATGGAAACGGTGGACTTGCCGTGGGCGGTGGTGCACAAGACGAACCGATTCGCCTACGTTATCTTGATCGCGGAAACCGAACCGCCGGCTGTAGCAATGCCGGTTCCGCGTGTGCATACGGGGAGTCTGTCGTTATCGGAAGTGCGCCGGCGTCTGGAATTCACCGAACTTGAACTCGAAGAGTTGAATGCACGCCGGGAGGCCTTGACCCGTTGGATTTTTTTGATCAGTCAACACTTGGCGGCGGCGGCGGATCGTTCGGCACGGGAACGCGCAGCGTACGGGCTATTGCTGGTCGACGGTGTCTTTGCTCTGCAGGGGTGGGTGCCGGAAAAGCGGATGGCCGATGTGTTTGCGCTGGCGCAACGTGAGGGACTTGCTGCGGTGGCCGAGCAGCCGGTGGTGGAGGAACAACCACCGACCCTGTTGGAAAATCCGGCGACAGTCTCGGCGGGGGAAGATTTGGTGCGTTTCTATCAGATACCGGATTATCGGGCCTGGGATCCAGCGCGGGTTCTGTTTTTTTCGTTTTCCCTGTTCTTTGCCATGATTATCTCAGATGCCGGTTATGCCCTGGTGTTGGGTGGGTTCTTGGCGTTGTTTTGGCGACGTATGCGGCATTCAGCGATGGGGCGACGCATGCGTGTCCTCGCCGCGACCCTAGTCGGTACCGCGCTGACATGGGGTGTGGTGGTCGGGAGTTATTTTGGCGTGGCACCTCCGCCAGGCAGTCTGCTTGGCTTCTTCGATGTGCTCGATGTCGATGACTTCGCGACGATGATGCGATTGTCGGTAACGATCGGTGTGTTGCATTTGGTCTTGGCGAACGCGATTACCGTCGCGACAGACTGGGGGCGTCCGCGTGCGGGGGTTGCGCTCGGATGGATTGCCGGGCTGGTCGGGGGGTTGCTTTGGTGGTTTGGTGCCTCGATCGGCGTGGGTGTACTGGGATTGGGCCTAGTGGCCGTGTTTTTGTTCAGTGGAACAACAACAGTCACATCGCCGCTGACTGCGCTTTTGCGGGTACTGGAAGGTTTGGGTGGGTTGACCAACGTGACGCGGGTGTTTGGCGATGTTCTAAGCTATCTGCGGTTGTTCGCCTTGGGCTTGGCCAGTGCCTCGTTGGCGTTGACGTTCAACGATCTTGCCGGACAGGTCGCCAGTGTGCCGGGTGCGGGTTTATTTCTTAGTTTGTTGGTATTGACAATCGGTCATACCCTGAATCTTGCACTCGCCGTGCTCAGTGGGGTGGTACACGGTTTGCGCCTGAATTTCATCGAATTCTATAATTGGGGGTTTTCCGGAGAGGGTTATGCTTTCCGGCCCTTTGCCAAGCAGGAGGTAAGTGAATGAACGAATTCGTCGTGGCGCTGGGTTGGGCCGGCGTTTATGGGTCGATGGCACTCGGCGCGGTGGGAAGTATCATTGGCTGTGCGATTGCCGGGCAGGCTGCGATCGGTGCGATGGTCGAAACCGAGGGAGGCCACGGACGCTATGTCGGTGTCTCGGTGATGCCGTCGTCTCAGGTGATCTATGGCATTGTCATGATGTTTACCTTGAGTCGGGAGGTCACCGCGAGCAATGGCGGCGCACTGGCAGCGATTGGTTTACTGTCGGGCCTGGCGTTGATGGTCAGCGGTATTCGCCAAGGTCAAACCTGTGCCTCGGCGATCAATGCGGCAAAAGTCAAACCGGAAATCTTCGGTTTATCCCTGGCGCCGGCGGCCATTGTCGAGGGTTTTGCGGTGTTTGCCTTTGTGTTTGCGCTGGTCCTTTCCGGCGGCATTCCCGCAGCGACTTGATATAAGGCAACGGTGCAATGAGTGAGCGAGCCGAAACAGCATTGGACGGGCTTCCTTCGTCTGGGGTTGAAGCGTTAATTGTCCGGTTGCGCGATGAAGGGGTTGCAAGTGGGCGGGAACAGGCCGAACGAATCGTCAGCGAGGGTCGACGCAAGGCACAAGCCTTGGTGCGTGATGCAGAGCAACAGGCCCAGGCGTTGATGAGCAAAGCCAAGGAGGATGCGGATGCGTTGCGTTTGGCAGGAGAAGAGGCGCTGCGTGTGGCCATGCGCGATACCGTACTGCAAATGAAAGCGCAACTATCCAGCCGATTCAGCAATGAAGTCCGGCGGTTGGTTGCGATGGAAATGCAGCAAGAAGCATTTTTGCAGCGGCTGATCTTGGAGGTTGCGGCGCGGGCGCGTGAGGAAGCGGGTATCGATGCGGCCAGCGATGTTGAGATCGTGTTGCCGCGGGATACGGTCGGGTTGGAGGATCTCAAGCGTCGGCCAGAAGAATTACAAGAGGGTTCCTTGGCGCATTTCGTCCTCGCAGTCGCGAATCGTGTGTTGCGGGAAGGGGTTCGGTTCAGTGTATCGGAAGGCGATCAAACCGGCATCATCGTGACGATGCAAAGTGGCGAGATTCAAGTCGATTTGACCGATGAGCAAGTCGCTGCGGCGCTGTTGGAGCATTTGCATCCGCGGTTTCGGGCAATCCTGGAAGGCACGGTGAAATAGCTTTGGCCGATTCGAATCGTTACGTGGCGTTGATCAGTAGCTTGCCACACCATAGTTCTTTGTTTGGGGCCAAGCAAACGCCATTGTCGCGGCAGCGTTTGATGCAACGTTTGCTCGATCTCGATCCGGAGGACCATGCCTTGCTGATGCAGTTATGGCGGTTGGTGGATTGGTCGCAGTACGGCATGGAAGATACGGTTGCAAAGATCACCAAGCGCGTGCGCGAGGTGATGGCGCAGCTGGAAAACGAGCATCTGCGCGAAATGCTGCAACAACGTTTCGAGATTCGGACACTGGTGGCCGGTTTACGTCGACGTCACCGTGGCGAGACGACACCGCCTGCAACCAACGACTGGGGATACGGGCGTTGGCTGGAACGAATGACGCGCTATTGGCAAGAACCTGGCTTGCGGCTTGAACGGGTTTTCCCCTGGGTGTTCGAGGCGGATCGTTTGCTATCTAACGGCAATCCATTGGCGACCGAGCGGTTAATTTTGCGAGAAACCTGGCGTCACTTGGACCGTATCGGCGAAGACCATTATTTCGATTTCGACGCAGTGGTCATCTATGTCATGCGCTGGGACTTGGTCGATCGCTGGACTCGCTATCATGGGGAGAAGGCGTTGCATCGTTTCCACGGGTTGGTGGAACAAGGGCTTGCGGGTTATGGATCATTGTTCGAGGCGGTGGCGAGTCCGCCTGCGGAGGTGTAGTGCGGGTTCGAATGATCGAAAAAGAGGTCGCTGTTCCATAACAGCGGATACCGATTGGCGCGTGGGGCGTTCGTTTGGACTTTCTGAAGAATACTGGTTACACCTGCAAATGACCTATGACAGCTTATCGCGTATTGATCCTTATGCTGTTGCGCAACCAAGGCATGCGGGTATCTGCAACGAATATCGATTGACAAAGGTTTAGTGAAACGATGACGGAAACCAGTCAGAGCCGAGTCACCGCTCGTGTGGTGATGGTCCAAGACGACCTGATCACGCTGGAAGCGCAAAAAATCGAGGGCAAGATCGCGCCGTTGATGAAGAACGAGGTGATCTATATTCACCCGCGGCGCCAAGAAGCGGATGGTCGTCATGCGGCGTTAGAGGGTGAGATTCTCAGGGTCAACGGTCGTTTGGCCGATGCCCAGGTCTACGAGACTACGGCGGCGGTAGCGATCGGTGACCCGGTGGAGCAATCCGGTGAACTTTTATCCGTCAGTCTTGGGCCGGGATTGCTCGGACAGGTTTACGACGGTTTGCAAAATCCCTTGGAGACCTTGGCGCTCGGGCATGGGACGTTTTTGCCGCGCGGAGTGCATGAGCGGGCACTGGATCCCCGTAAGTACTGGTCGTTTAGCCCAGCCGTGCAAGTGGGCGACAGTATTCACGCCGGGGATGTTATCGGAACCGTGCAGGAAGGGGCGATAACCCATCGGATCATGGCGCCGTTCGGTCTTGTTGACGCGGCGCAGGTCATTTGGGTTCAGGCCGGCAGTGTGACCATCGATACGGCCGTCGTACGATTGCGTGATGATCGTGGCCATGAGCAGGACCTCACACTGGTCCAGCGCTGGCCGGTACGCAAAGCGTTGCCAAGTCATCTGATGGACGTCGGGCGGGCCTATCGGCGCTATCCCGACGAGCCGATGGCGACGACTTTGCGATTGATCGACACATTTTTCCCGATAGCTCGAGGTGGAACCGGCTGTATCCCTGGACCCTTCGGGGCCGGTAAGACCGTGCTTCAACACCTTTTGGCCCGATACGCGAATGTGGATGTCGTGATCGTGGTCGCGTGTGGTGAACGTGCTGGCGAGGTGGTCGAAACCATTACCGAGCTACCGGACTTGGTCGATCCGCGGACGGGCGGTTCGTTGATGGACCGGACGGTGATTATCTGCAATACCTCTTCGATGCCGGTAGCGGCTCGCGAAGCCTCGATTTATACCGGGATCACATTGGGTGAATACTATCGGCAAATGGGTTACAACGTCTTGCTACTCGCTGACTCCACGTCGCGTTGGGCGCAAGCCATGCGGGAGACCTCGGGTCGCTTGGAGGAGATCCCGGGCGAAGAGGCGTTTCCGGCCTATCTCGATTCCGCCATTCGGGGCGTGTACGAACGGGCAGGGGTCATTCAAGCCGCCGATGGGCGGGTGGGTAGCTTGACTCTGATCGGCACGGTGTCGCCAGCGGGTGGCAATTTCGAGGAACCCGTGACGCAATCGACCTTGAATACCGTGAAGACCTTTCTCGGTCTGTCCTATGATCGCGCGTACAAGCGCTTTTATCCCGCTGTCGATCCACTGATTTCGTGGTCGCGTTATTTAGATCAACTGGCCCCGTGGTATGAAAAGAGCTTCGGGGTAGGTTGGACGGAACGGGTCAAAGCCATGCAGGATTTGCTGCGTCGAGGTGATGCGGTGCAACAGATGATGCAAGTGACGGGCGAGGAAGGGATTACGATCGACGACTTCGTGATCTACCAGCAAGCATTGTTGATCGATATGGTGTACTTGCAGCAAGATGCTTTCGATCCAGTGGATGTCTCCGTACCTATGGATCGGCAGCGTATGGTGTTCGCTAAATTGGATCGCTTGACTCATAGCGAGCATCGTTTTGCTGACAAAAAAGGCGTTCGTGAGTTCTTTACTGGGCTGACCCGCTTGTTCAAGGAATTCAATTATACCGCCGACACCTCACCGGATTATCAGCGCTTGATCGGCGAGATCGATGCGGCGATTGCCCGCGGAGAGCTCGCTAGAGCCGCCTAGCGATTGCATTGGCCGGCAGATCAAGTGGACACGATAATTAGATTAGGGCCAATCGGTTGGCCCAGGGGCGACGTGCGGTACTTCATCGAGGCCGAGGACGGCAAAGGAAACGTGAGTCAAGGTAGCCTCGAGCGGATCTATTTGGCGTAGTGTCAGCAGTCGGGCCTTGCGGCTGCGGATGGGGTCATCGCCAACCGCCGGGCGTTATCCCCGCCGTCACAAAAAAACAACGTGACCTTGGGTGGACATGCTCGGCAGAATACCACCCCTCGTATGGCTTAGGAAGTCTCGAAAAGTCGCCTTGGCCGGTACTGGCGAGACGGGTTGCGAACTGGATGCTAATGAGACGCTTCTTGCGAAAATCGGCACGTTGCGAGTTTCAGATCGGTCTACTTCAGGCCGTCTTGAATGCTTCACCGAATCCTTGTTTTTTTAAGGATTTCAACGGTATCTATCTCGGCTGTAATCGGGCGTTTGCTGATCTGGTTGGCAGAACCGTCGAGTCGATTGCCGGACAAGACGATTTCGCTCTGTTTCCACACGCGTTAGCGCTTTTTTTTCGGGATAAAGACGCGTTTGTCGCCAAGACCGGTGAGTCTCATCGCAATCAGGAATGGGTCGTTTATCCCAACGGTCGGCGCTGTTTGTTGGATACGCTGAAAGCGCCGTTGTGGGATCAGCAGGACCAACTGATCGGTGTGGTTGGGATTGGTCTTGATATCACCGAGAGCGATCGGGCTCGCTCAAATCTTGAGCGTGGTCAGGAAATGATCGGCATGGGAACCTGGTGGATGGATATCGAAACCCGACAAATGGGTTGGTCGCCGCAATTGGCGACTATCCTCGGGCTCGATCCGAAGGCAGTCGAGCCAACCTTGGAATTGGTGCTGTCGTATGTTCATCCCGATGATCGCGAACGAGTACAAACGGACCTTGGCCGAATCCTGCAAACCGGGGAAGGAAGTCGCATCGAGTATCGCGTGATACGTGCCGATGGCGCGGTCAGGTGGGTGCAAGGTTGGCGAGGAGTCGCAAGGGATACCCAGGGACAACCGATCCGGATCGATGGCATTGGTTGGGATATTACCGAACGCGTCCGCGCTGAAGCGGCGCAACGAGAATTCGCGGAGCGATTGGCGCAGTTGAATCGTGTGTGTGCGACGGTTAGCGGCGAGCTGAACACGACTGGGGTTATCGCACTCGCGGTGAGGGGTTTAAGGGAGCTATTCGAGAATGTCGAGGTGCGCTTTTGGCAGCCCTCGCTACCCGGTTTGCTCAGTGTCGATGCCGCAACCGGTAAACCTGGCCCAACTGGCGAGCACTGTGTCAGGTTTGGCGAAGGGTTGGTCGGCGAGGTGGCGGCTTCCTTGCTGCCACGCCTAGGTGGGTATGAACCGGCCAATACCGACGCGCTGGGAGACGATGCGACGAGGTCAGCCAGGATTGTTGTGCCGGTGACCCAGCACGAGGGCTTGATTGGGGTATTAGAAATCGCCGCTGCGGCGGCCCAGAATTTCGATCGGCACGATTTGGAGCTGGTGCAGTTGTTCAGCGCGTATTTTGGCCGTGCCTGGGATACTGCACATTTGTTTATGCTGGCCCAGGAGGAGTTAACGCAACGCCGCGAGACCGAACGAGCGTTACGGGAAAGCGAAGAAAAATACCGGACCTTGTTCGATTCCTCGCGCGAGGCGATGTGGGTGGCGGTCGAAGGGTGTTTCGTCCTTGCCAATCACGCAGCAGCGGAACTGCTCGGTTACGCGCAAGCGGATGTTTTCGTCGGTCGGCATCCTGCAGATTTCTCGTTGCCGGTGCAGCGGGACGGCGAGGACTCGCAAAGTAAACTCGAACGCATGATGCAACAAGCCCATGTCAGCGGCAGCCAGCGCTTCGAATGGGTTTTGGTTTCTCGCGATGGGCAATCTGTCCCAATGGAAATCGACCTGATCCCGATTTCCTACCGGCAAGCCCGTGCGTTGTTGGCGATCGGCCGCGATTTGACGGAACTCAGGCGAGCGCAGGCACAACAACGGCTCGCCACCACGTTGTTCGAGAACATCGCCGAGGGCATTTTGATCACAGATGCGAAACGGCGGGTGCTGGCGATCAATCCTGCATTTACTCAGATTACCGGTTATCTCGCCGAGGAACTCCTCGGGCGTACGCCGCGGCAATTGGCCTCGGTGGAAAAACGCGCCTGGGCGGCGTATCGGCGGGTGTGGATGGTGTTACAAACCACCGATCATTGGAGTGGGGAGTTATGGGCCCGACGCAAGAACGGTGAAATCTACTCGCAATGGGTAACGATCAATACCGTTCGGGATGTCGATGGACAGCTGAAACACTACGTTGGCTTGTTCAGTGACGCCTTGTCCAACCAACGTTTTAAGGCGCAGATCGATTACATCAGTACGCATGATCTGTTAACGCACCTCCCGGGCGGGTTTCTCTTTAAGTCCAATCTGGAGCAAATGCTCAACAACGCCGCGAACGAGGACCGCAGAGTCGCGGTGGTCTGTTTGAACCTCAATCGGTTTCGTTTTCTCGTCGCCAGTCATGGGCATGCCAGCGGCGATGTCGTGCTCAAGACCATGGCCGATCGATTGTGTGCGACCAGTCGGCGTGGCGATTTGGTTGCACGCTTTGCCGGTGATACCTTTGCAGTTGCAAAAGTATTTGACAACGACAGCGAAGCGGAGGCTATTTCGCGGGAAGTGCATTATATTTTGCGTCGCTGTGCCGAGCCGATCGAACTGGACGGCATCGGCCCCATCATGGTCACCGCTAGCGCGGGTATTGCGATTTTTCCGAACGATACAAAGGACGCGTCGGAGCTGTTGCGGCAAGCGGAATCCGCGTTGTTTCGGGCTAAACAAGCCGAGGTCAATGCCATTGAGTTTTACAGTGCGGAGATGACCGAGCGGGCGCGGCACCGACTGATGCTGGAGACAGCCCTGCGCCGGGCTTGGGAGCAGCGCCAGTTCGTTTTGCAGTATCAACCCAAAGTTGACCTGGAAACGGGCAAGGTGGTGGGTGCGGAGGCATTGATTCGGTGGCAGCCGGAGCGAGAAGCTAGCCTGATTGGTCCGACTCAATTCATGCCGGTGCTGGAGGGAACCGACCTGGTTCACCCCGTGGGGCGTTGGGTGATCATGGAAGCCGCGCGCCAGGCGAGGGTTTGGCAAGACACCGGATCGAGAAGGCTGCGCGTGTCCATCAATATCTCCAGTGCCCAAATCATGAATGGGCAGCTGGTGCGCGATCTCGGCGATGCATTGTATGCGACGGGGCTCGATAGCGGGTTGTTCGAGATCGAGGTGTTGGAGAGCGTCTTGATCGACGATCCGGAAGCGGCACTCGAAACGCTGAAACAAGTGCGTGCCATGGGTGTATCGATTGCACTGGATGATTTTGGTACCGGTTATTCGAGTCTGAGTTACCTCAAGCGGTTTCCAGTCGATTTCCTTAAGATCGATCGCAGTTTTATCCGGGATATCGTGACAGATCCGGGCGATGTCGCGATCGTTCGCGCAACGGTATCCATGGCGCACAGTCTCGGTATTCGGGTAGTTGCCGAGGGTGTCGAAACCGAGGCCCAGCTCAATCACATGATCCGCTGCGGTTGTGATCTCATTCAAGGTTATTTGGTTGGCCATTCGGTGTACGCCAACGAGCTCGAGGCCTTGGTCAAAACGGTGAATATCCGACTTCCACCGAAATCAAAAATGGAATGGGCGTCGCGTAGTGTCCTTTTGGTTGAGGATGATCCGGCCGAATCCGACGATTTAATGCGATTGCTACGTCGTCAGGGTTGGCGTGTATTCCAGGTCAACGCTGCGGAAGAGGCATTCGAGTTGTTGTCTCGCGAAGACATCTATGTTATTGTTGCCGATTATTTCCTTCCAGGGATCGACGGTGTTACGTTCTTGGAGCGAGCGACCAGGTTGTACCCATACGCGGTTCGGGTATTGATGTCACGGAGTTACGATGGCATGATGATCGCCGATAGTCTCAATCGCGGCGGAGTGTTTCGCTATATTCACAAATCCTTCGGCGAAGATCATATCATCGCGTTATTGCAGCAGGCTTATGAGCAGGCACGCAAGGAACGGCGGCAAGCCGTGCTCACGCCGGCGGTGTTGGGTAAAGCAAGTTGATAACGTGGGACAAGGGAGCCTCCATGCGCAGTTGTCGTGCACCCTTGGTTGATACCTGGTTTTTTTATGCCCCAGTTGGTCGGCTGCGGTTACCACCCGAGCGGCGATGAAACCGGTTGCGCTGGTGAATCGGTGGCCGGTGGTGATCGACGGCGGCGTACAGCGACGCGATCTCTTGTTCATTTAAGTCCCGAAAACGGCCGGCGGGGAGATTACGCGGTAACTTCAGTGGGCCGAAGGCGATGCGAATCAATCGGCTGACCCGAACTCCCTGAGATTCCCACAGGCGTCTTACCTCGCGTTGCCGTCCCTCGCGTAAGGTGACGTGATACCATTGGTTGACGCCAGTGCCACCGACAGATTCAATGTGGTCGAACGCGGCTGTGCCATCCTCGAGTGCAACACCAGTGGTGATATTATCGAGTATGGTTTGATCAACGTTGCCCAGGATGCGAACGGCGTAAACCCGGGGCAC
>CAZWQC010000006.1:0-2093 GCA_964635785.1 uncultured Ectothiorhodospiraceae bacterium | reverse complement strand
GGGATGGATGGGTCAAACGGTGGACGAGTTCGCCATCGTCGGTGAGCAGCAACAACCCGGACGTATTGAGGTCGAGTCGGCCGACCGACAACAGGCGGCCGGTTTTCGGGAGGGATTCGAAGATGGTGCGGCGACCTTCGGGATCGACGCGTGTGCAGACCTCGCCAACCGGTTTGTGGTACATCAATGCGCGGGAACGTCGTTTGGCCATGTGATCGAAACGAACGGGCCGGCCGTCAATACGGATGTCGTCCTGTATGGTAGCGTGATCGCCCAGTTTGGTCGGCTTGCCGTTCACGGTGACATGACCTGTGGCGATCCAGGTTTCGATTTGGCGCCGCGAACCGAGGCCGAGGTTGGCAAGCAGTTTCTGGAGCCGTTCAGATGGAGCGGCTTGTGGTGGCTTTCGTAAAGGTCTGTTCATGGATGACTCAAAGCATCGTTGTTCGTGGTCGACTTCGTTGGTGGTTAATCCAGTGAATCAGGATCGATTCCCAACGAGCGCAGGTGGGCGGCCAAACGTTCGGCTCGCGCCATTTCTCGTTCGGCTCGCGCCATTTCTCGTTCGGCTCGCGCCATTTCTCGTTCGGCACGAACCGTTTCCCGTTGGGTGCTTTCCTGTCCGGTGGGTAACACGCCTTGGCGATCATACCAACGTAACCAGGTTTGTCTCATACCCTCGAATTCACCGTCCCAACGGTCCAACCCCAGTCCAATGGTTGGTAACCACCCCCCGACTTGTTCGAGGTAACTGCCGTGGTGCAGCACATAGCGCCGCAATGTCTCGTCCCCTAGATGCCGCTCGGGGTCATAGATGATGTAGTAGGGGATGCCAATGTTGGCGTAGATCCCGAGTTTGCGGCTGTCCTCGCCGCCCTCGCGATTGGAAACGACTTCGATCACCACGTCGGGTACTTTACCGTATACCCAAACGAAGTACGAACGGTGGTGTTTCGGCCAAGGCTCATTGGGTGCGCGGACATGCAAGCTGAGCAAAGCATCTGGCACCAGGGGCGATTCATTCGGATCGTAGAATAGCCCGACATTGGCCATTGTCAGAAAGCCGTCTTCCGGACCGGGCCAGGCATTGTACAAAGGTTCGGTCAGTAACCGTTGTTGCTTTTCGGAAAAGAGATTGTCCACGGGGGTATCGTCTTCGGTTACCAGGTCGGTCATGTCTGGCCATAACTCGCGGGGCCACGGTTGCCCTGGCGTTGGCATAATGGGATTGAGCTGAATTCGCGCACTCGATTGGGTCATGGAGATTCTCCGTAGGGTTCTTGGGAACCGCAGGCCGAATGAGAAAAACGCATACGGCAACGGACGGTCGTTTGCAACTGACTTGTTGCACAAGTTTTTTGTCGATCGCCGATTTCCCCAGCCGTTTAACTGGCCAGCTTGATAGGTGCTGGGCTGGCTGTCTGCGTATCTAGGCTAATCCACTCGGTCAAGGTTCGGTAATCGGTTTTGCCGGTACCCAGCAAAGGAATTTCCGGTCGGTGTAAACAACGTCGGGGCAGATACAACTCCGACAGACCTAAGGTCTGTGCGGTTGCCGCGAGTTGGCTGCGATTGGCGGGTTCGGGTGCGCTGACCAAGATGATCTGCTCGCCACGTCGGGCATCGGGGGCAGTGACCGCGGCATGGGTCAGCTCTGGATAGGCCTTGGCCGCGAGCTCTTCAACCGTCGCCAGCGATATCATCTCGCCGGCAATTTTGGCAAAGCGTTTGATGCGACCGCGAATGAAAAGGAAACCATCGGCATCGATTTCGACCAAGTCGCCGGTGTCGTACCAACCGTCCACCGGCGGTTCGAGCTGGCCCGGTGCGGTGGCCCGTAAGTACCCGAGCATGATGTTGTCACCCCGAACCAGCAAGCGTCTGCCTTGGGCGATACCGGCAACCGGCTCGATGCGATAGTCGATACCCGGCACCAAACGGCCGACGCTACCGGCGCGATGAGCGATGGGAGTGTTCAGCGCCAGCACCGGGGAGGTTTCGGTCGCGCCGTAGCCCTCGTGGATGCGCAAGCCAAACCGTTCCATCCAAGTCAAACGAGTGGCCTCGCGCAAGGGTTCCGCTCCCGCGACGAC
>CAZWQC010000005.1:13798-21365 GCA_964635785.1 uncultured Ectothiorhodospiraceae bacterium | reverse complement strand
GGCCGCCCCCTCCAACGGCGCAGCTCGCGGTCGACTCGGCCCGGCGATACAGCGAACCGCATCGACCGGCCCACTGAACTCCCAGGTAAAGTCGGTCGAGCCGGAACCCAGCGTCATGAGCAAAGGCAAGTCGCGGTTGGTACACAGCGCTTCGATCGCCAATTGGCGCAGTTCAGGGTTGATTGGCGCCTGTTCGGCATCGACTAACGCGATGAATACCTCGGTCCCGGTGTAACTCGAACGCGGGCCGATGCCCTTTTGTTGCCGACGTAGCGATAGTAGACGACGTTCACGACGTATCGTGTAATAGCGCTGAGGCGACAGATGGAAGCTCGGCTGCGTGGCGGAATAAAATGGCAAAAACTCTTGCGCAACATCGTTTGCCTTGCCATAGCCGACCACTGACTGCAAGCCAAAAATCTCGAAATCCATGGCTTGCGTACGTTCCGGGACGATGTGATATTCGTGTTCCGTCGCATTCAAGTGAATACGATCCATGCGCTTGGGAAATAAATTGATTGCCGGAACGCAATTCAAGTCAATGGTACTGCCGGCGACTTGTCCCTCCAACATCGGATCATACCGGTCAAACAAGATGACGATGTCGATCGCCTGGCCGGTGGTTCGCCTAATCGCCTTACGCAATCCAGTCAAGCGGGCAAACAGAAAGCGCTCGGGAAAAGCGAAATACTCGTGCAATAGGCGATAGCCATCGAAAGAACGCGGCCCAAGCGGCAACAATGATGTCTGCGGGGCGTAGCCGAGGGGTACGACGGCCGCATCGGCACACATTACCCAATCGGTTCTCTTGGAGGATTGCGCCGATCGCGCGACAACACCCGACGTGTTAGCCAGTAGATGTTCATACAATCGCATCGGAATAGCGTCCTTGCCGCGCAGATACAGATCGAGCTCATCCAGCGCCAAGTCAGATATCTTAAGTCCAGCCTGGACTTTTAAACGAATCCGCACCCCCGAGCGCGCAGCGCTCTGTCCAGGCACATCGATCTCCGGTAGCAGGCTGGCCGACGCGAGATATTCCGCCCGTTCGACCGCGAGTGGCCACAGCGTCAAGTCGTGGGTCGTGCGATAGGTGCAGGGCGTCGTATCGCCTTTCTTCAGGACGCTGCGTAACGCGGTTTCCCGCGGCACCAAAAAACCTTCCGCCAAGGCGCCTTCGCTCATGTCGGGCTGAAAGCGCATCACCGCCATGGACGGCGTCGGTGCCAAATAATGCGGGTAGATCATCTCCAACAGGTGCTGGGTGAAGCGCGGGAACTCTGCTTCCAATTTCAACTGAATACGAGCGGCGATGAAAGCAAAACCTTCCAGCAACCGTTCGACGTAGGGGTCGGCGCAATCGAACCCGTCAAGTCCGAGACGGGAAGCGACTTTGGGATAGTCACGGGCAAACTCGCCCCCCATCTCCCGGATATACCGAAGTTCTTTGTTGTACAGATCGAGCAGCCGCGGGTCCACGTCAATCGGTTCCCGTCTTGTCGTCGACAACCACCTCGCCGGTCTCGAGATCGACTGCGGTCCGCAATAGCATCTCAACCGGGGTCGGTGTCGCCCAAAGGTCACATTCGATGTTCATGATCAATGTATTGAAACTCATCGTCTCTGGGTCGACCTGCAAATTGAGCCGAATCGAATTCTTCATCAAGCGTGGCTCGAAATCCGCCAAGGCTTGTTGTATGGTGCGCTCCAGCACGACGACATCCACCGTCGAGGCGGTGAGTCCGGCGAGGTCCGGAATACCGAAATTGACAACCGATTTTACCACTTCCGGATAATCGGCCACCATGTCTTGATTGTTGCAAGCGTTGAGCAGCCAAGAAATATCCCGTTGCACGCTGCGTTTGAGTTGGCTTAACGTCAACACGCGCTCGTTTGGCGACTCCTCCTGGCGATCGGGACGGTCATCGCGCAGTCGGTCGAGCAACGACGGTTGTAGACGTTCTTGCAGAGTCAGTTCGGCCATAGCGCAGCTGTTCTCTGGGTGGGTTCGCTATGCTTTCTATTCATTGAAAGCCAACATTTGCAGACAAGTCTGCGGCGTTTCTTCCACCGCGGCAGAAAAAACGCAAGAACTGATGAAGCATATGGTCCGCAATGGTTTCATGCTGGATCAGTCGCCTCGTCGTCCTGACGGTCACTTGAGGGAGTAGCTGAAAAGCTGATCTGGCGAAGATCCATCAAGGCGTATTCATCCACATCAGTGGCCAGAACTCGTTGGCCGTGACCAACATAGTAACCGTCACCGAGATCGATCCATTCCGTCAATGTGGCCATTCGGACGTTGTCATCGACAGGTGTTTGTTGGCTGTTTGGTAAATCTGGATACCGCACGGGAATCAAGGCAACCGATTCACCGCCGTTTTGCCACGTGAACGTCGCGGGCAACCAGACGAGATCACGCAAATCGGTGGGCGCCTCGATCGATAAACGTTGCACATGGGCGACCGGAACCCAATAGTACTTTCCGTCGATAATCGCCTCCAGAACCGGACCAAGACGCTCATCGGCGTCGGCAATCCAAGCAAACGCATGTTCTTGCGGAGCCTCGATTCGACCCGGTGAGGCCGGTGCCAGCGCAAAGGACTCGCGCCGTAGCGCCATCGCATCAGTGAGTTGACCTTGTGCAGCAAGTTGCAGGGACCGCAACTGCAAGGCCAGCCACTGAGCTGGATCGCCGAAAATCAAAGGGCTACGTTCGCCGGCAAAGACAGCTCGGCGCAACCCCTCGGTCCGGATCGCCTGCCGATAGGTTTGCACCATCGGCAGCGTCGCCGCATCCAATTGCGCCAACACATTCAATTGATTGAGCGCGCGATCCCACTGGCTCATCACGCTAAGAAGCTGGAACAAAAAAATTCGGTGCTTGACATTATCTGGCGCTTTGCGGACTTGCTCCTGGAGTCGCTGTAACGAACCTTCCAAGCCCCCGCCCTGTAAGATTTCATCGGTTAGCATAAGGCAGCTCCAAGTGATTGTGATGGCGGAACCCAATCGACGCTCCTACCGCAATCGACGGCGGTAGGAGCGGTTGGGTTAAGGCTCGATAAAACAATGATGACAGGTGATTGCGTCGCGGCTACTATAACTTGGCGTTGGCGGCGATATCCCAGCCAAACGGTACAGGACCACCATCGGCGCTACCGTCCGGTTTTTGCGGCTGATACTCGACCTTGTAGGCGGCGAAATTCAACGACACGTTCTCGGTCAAGCGATCCTCGCCACCCGATCCGCCTGTGCTAACCGAGGTAACGATAACGTCCATCATCGTCAGCTTGATATACTCTAACGGATTGTCGCCACCGGCCTTGCGTACGGTCAGCAAGCCCTCCTTGAATTGCCTACCTGTCGTACAGTACTGCATCAAGACTGGCGACGCTTTATCGACCCATTTGGTAACGGACAAGTCCTGCACCGAGACTTTGCCGCCACCACCACCGCCACCGGCATGCATGGTGCCGGATTGACTCATGCCCCAAGACCAGGCCAGGACGTCAATTTCTTCCCCATGCTTTTTGTCTTGTGCCTCACCTTTCAGGTCAGTCAACTTCAAAAACATATCAACAGCCATTGGCTTACTCCTGCATAAAGACGATGTATACATTCAGTTAATGCAACGGTGCGATCACAGCGGGTCGACCGAAGTTGACCTGCCGACGAAGCACCGATCCGGGTTACCATACGGCACTTATCCACCCTTGGCCGATGGCAGCTTGGAGACCAACCGCAATGACACGGTCAACCCCTCGAGCTGATAGTGCGGACGCAGGAAGAACTTCGAGGTGTAATATCCGGGATTGCCCTCGACTTCCTCAACGACAACCTCGGCCGCCGCAAGCGGCCGCCGTGCCTTGTCTGTTTCGCTGGAATGAACCGGGTCGCCATCGACGAAATTGAGAATCCAGCGATTCAACCAACGCTCCATGTCTTCACGTTCCTTGAACGAGCCGATCTTATCGCGCACGATACACTTAAGATAGTGCGCAAAACGGCAAGTAGCAAACAGATACGGCAGACGCGCTGCCAAATTTGCGTTTGCGGTTGCGTCCGGATCGTCGTATTCGGCCGGCTTTTGCAGCGATTGGGCACCAATGAACGCTGCAAAATCGGCGTTCTTTTTATGCACCAGCGGCATGAAGCCATTTTTCGCGAGCTCCGCCTCGCGCCGGTCACTGATCGCTATCTCCGTTGGACACTTCATATCCACGCCGCCATCGTCGGTGGGAAACGTATGTGTCGGCAGGTTTTCCACCGCCCCGCCCGATTCAATTCCGCGAATACGACTACACCAACCATAGAGCTTGAAGGACCGGTTAATGTTGACGGCCATCGCATAAGCCGAATTTGCCCAAAGATACTTGTTGCTGTCAGCGCCACTCGTATCTTCTTCGAAGTCGAATTCCTCCACCGGATCGGTCTTGGCACCATACGGCAAACGGGCGAGAAAACGTGGCATGGCCAAACCGATATAACGCGAATCCTCGGACTCGCGCAGCGAACGCCAGGCGGCGTATTCCGGGGTGGTGAAGATCTTAGTGAGATCGCGCGGATTGCTCAACTCCTGCCAACTCTCCATTTGCATGACACTCGGCGAACTCGCCGCTATAAACGGGGTGTGCGCTGCCGCCGATACCTGGGCGATACCGCGCAAAAGCTCGACATCGGGGGGGGAATGGTCGAAGTAATAGTCGCCAACCAGGCAGCCATAGGGTTCGCCACCAAACTGTCCGTATTCTTGTTCGTAGATTTGCTTGAAGACGGGACTTTGATCCCATGCTGTCCCTTTGAATTTCTTCAAAGTCTTGTGCAAATCCTTCTTGGAAATGTTCATCACCCGAATTTTCAACATCTCGTCGGTTTCCGTGTTGTTGACGAGATAGTGCAGACCCCGCCAAGCACCCTCGAGTTTTTGAAAATCCTCATGGTGCATGATCAAGTTCACTTGCTCGGACAATTTCCGATCGATCTCCGCTATGATCGATTCAATGGATTTAATGACATCGTCGGAGACCAGGGCGGTGTGCTGCAAGGCTTGATCGGCCAGCGTCTTAACAGCCTGCTCGACCGCCTGTTTCGCGGCATCGGAACGGGGACGAAAATCCTTTTCCAACAACATACTGAATTCGCTGGGCGAAAGCGTTTCGGTGGCGCCTTCGGTCTGAACGTCGGTTGCTAATTCGGCCATAATGATCGAACTCCGTTACTAAAATAGGGGATTAACTATTTTCGCCAGATGCAGCGTCCGTTGCTTGTGCGTCGCTTTGTTTCGGACTTGCCGCCAACGCTTGGAGCAGGGCAGGATCCTCGAGCATTGCTGCCAAACGTTGTTCAGCCCCGGATTTCCCGTCCATGTAGGTTAAGAGATTGCTCAGCTGGGTCCGGGTCTCTAGTAGGCTTCGCAAGGCGTCGACTTTGCGCGCAACCGCAGCCGGAGAAAAGTCGTCCATGCTCTCGAACGTCAAGTCAACACTGATATTGCCTTCGCCAGACAGAGTATTCGGCACCGCAAACGCAACTCGCGGCTTCATCGCTTTTAAGCGTTCGTCGAAACTATCAACGTCGATTTCCAGAAATTTACGCTCGGCAACGGCTGGCAGCGGCTCGCTGGGATTGCCACTCAAGTCGGACATCACGCCCATGACAAAAGGCAATTGCACCTTTTTTTCCGCGCCATACACCTCGACGTCGTATTCGATTTGTACCCGCGGGGCACGATTGCGTGCGATAAACTTTTGACTGCTCTGCGCCATTGATTAGGTCTCTCTCACTTGGGTTGTCAAAAAGGTGGGCCATACGAACAGGGCACCATCGTCGCATCAACAAGCGGCATCAAACATCGTTGTCAGCCGTGGTACCGGTAATCTTTTCTACTTGTACCAAAGCATCGGGCGCCAAATCGCGGAGCAGTTCGATAAAGTTCGCCGCGACCAAGCGTTTGGCCCGCTGCAACAAGAGCGGCACTGGACTTGCCGGTTCTTGTTTTTGATAGTAAACCACGATCTTATCCAAAGCCGCGATGACATCTTCGCGGCTATTGATCACATCAGAACGGGGTTTGCCAGCCGCCGGCCGAGCACTGCCAGGTAAGCCGTTGTTATCCGAATCCGCTGCGCCATTCGCGATTTCTGCCTCAGCGATTGCCGGTCCCAAACGCCTGCCTTGCTCGTCAAGGAAGTGCTTGATCTCTTGCAATACTTGAGTTAGCGGTCCAAGGGACACCGCATCGTTGATACCACTTTTGTCGACAATGATCCCTTCGATTTGGGCGATATCTGCGATCGATTGATTGACCTGCCGAATCACCGTTTGCAAATTATCGAAAGGGATATCCGCTAACGCCGCCTCGATGGTGGCATAGTGGAGCGTCTCTTCCTCGTCCGCCGGGGCGGCGATCTCGCCTTTGGCGATCTGCACAGTGCGCAGGGACAGGCCGCCAAGACCGGGCAAGGTTAGGAAGGATGCGCCACGCAACGGACTCAATAGTTGCTCTGGATCGCACAAGGACAGGATGGCGTTGGTTCGCGCGGTGGGATCGAGGTCGTCGTCCGGATCGAGTTGCGGATGCAAGGTATCCCAATATCGCTCCAACAGCCCACGAATGAGAGCGAGCCCTTGCGCAAGGCCCGCCAGATGCTGCAGCCGGGCCAGCGCCTGGGTCAAATACACCGCCGCCCGCAAATCCTTGCTACGTGTAAGTATTTCGACCGCCAAGCGGAGCACCTCGCCCCAGTCGACGGCTTCTTCGGCCACGACCACGTCACCGAATTGCTGTTCAGGTCGTGCGCGTAAAGCATCCTCTAGCGCAATGAAAGCGGGGTCATACTCCAGATCTGGGCCGGTTGGCGCCCCAGCGTCGATGGAAGCAAGTAGGTCCTCGGAATCGATCGATGCCATTGTGAATCACCTTAATAACGTTGAGTCCTCGCCTCGCCAGGACAAGCGCAGGCCCATGACGATGTCGGGATGTTGGGCCACCAGCGCAGGAGGTCCAAAGCTCCAACCACAACCGGGACGGTCCTTGCTATCGTCAAATCGTCCTGTCGACCAACCGTTGCTCGCATCGGATCGTTACCGCCCGGTTACGTCACTCAAGTGGTACGATTGTGGCCGGGCCGACGCGAACCATTGATTCTGCCCGCCAAGTCATTCACTTCGTCAACCTGCCGTGACGGTAGGTGATCAACGGGCTACGCGACGACCGCAAAGGTTGACGGGTGCCGGCGGTGCATCCAGTTTACTCCCAGGTAATTCCGCCAGTCTGCGCTGACATCACGCTGCATGCCACCCGGCCAACGTGTTGGCGAAATCGGCATACTTCTGGCAAAGATCATCGAGAACCTCGCGATCGATGTAGCCATCATCGCGAAGTCGGTTATCGTAGTTCTCGTAACCCATAAAACGACGTAATGCCTCGATACAGGAACGGTCCCAGCCCTGCCTGTCCGCACCCTCGGGCAGAAATCCTCGGCCAATCAGCAAACTCTGCAGCGCCTCCGTCAGACGCCCAGTGATCACAATGAGATTCTTTGGGTCGCTCGGGAAGTAGCTT
>CAZWQC010000005.1:0-13788 GCA_964635785.1 uncultured Ectothiorhodospiraceae bacterium | reverse complement strand
CAACTCGTCAATGGGCTGCGGATGATCGTACACTGAAATATCAACATGACGTCCCCCCCACCCCCCGTAACCGCCGGCCCGCTGCCATACGACCACAGCCGCCGACTGCTGACCACGCTTTTCGCCACCGGCATCCCGACCCGCTTGCAAGGCACCGATCAAACGCGGCGCCAATGCGTCCCCAGCGCTGGTTTCAAAATATCCAACCATGGCCGACAACACGGTAGCACTGGCGAGTGCGTTGCCGCTTGCGGTACAGCATTTGCCAACGACAACACCGGCGGCACCGTCCCAGTCATAGACCTCCTCGCCGGTATAGGTTGCGATGCGACCATGCCAATCGACTACACTGATCTGCCGTTGCGCCGGGGCAGGATCGTTGCGCAACAGAATCGGGATAATTTCGTCAGGCAACGCGCCGGCGGACAACAATCGCAGCGCTTGCGGGCCGTGGGCGGGATTAGCGAACGCTTGCGACGTGATACAGCCGACTCCAGCTTCACCATAAGGAACCAAGCCACCCGCGCCTGGGAACTTGGATTGCACCGCAATACCGAGCGCCCCGGATTCAGTGCATTGGCCAATAATCGAGTACGTCATTGCCACTCCCGGCTCGTGTGCATGGGGCTACGGCCCGCTCTTAACTCAAGAAATCGATCGAACAAGGACCGTGAAAGCGTTCTGGGCCAAGTCAGCTGAACTCGCCAACCTGCCTCCCCAAGCCAGAAGATAGCATCATTGTGACGGAGATCCACCTCATCGAGCACTACCGGGACTTCTGATTCATTCGATCACACCGGCGTTGCCGGTGACATGATGGTCATACCAATCGTCACACAAGTTCTTTCATCCCTCCGCCCTTGGAGACAAGGACGCGTGAACGCATGCGCAAGAACTTTTGCAACGATCGATTCCGTACGTTAGGCCATCGGACGAGGAAGAAGCGTCCGGCCACCGCGGACAGAAGGACGAAAGGTGATGACTTCGATGGAACCCCCGAGGTTGGTTAGACCACGGAGGTGGCTGACAATGGCTGAAGACAATAAGTAATCCGGAGCAATGTAGTCAGGCTAAAATGATTGATCGAAACGGTCAACTATCTCCAAAGGAGTATCTTTCGCCAAACCGCCTCCCAAAAAAAGCACCCTCCGGCAATCTGTCGCCGCAAGTGCCGCCAAAGCCTGCTGCTCGCCGCCGGGAAGACTCGAGTAGTCGGCGAAGCAGGGGCGGCAACAGGCACATTGGGCACAAACGACATGCGCCTTGACGTCGTGGATTGGTGGCGGCAACGGTTGCTATCGTCTGTCGTTAAGCCGCGCCCGAAACGTATCCCGAGCCTGACGTTGCATGAACGATGACCGGCCGCCACCAACTCTGGTGGCAACGCGGCCACTCGATGCGAACATGCCGGCGCTATCCCGCCCACTTTGGTAAAATTTGGTCACACGCCTCGGGCACAACGGGCGTATCCCGACTGGGTCCTAACGAGGCGAGATTAACCACCACAGGGATTCGCCGGTAGCGATGGCGCGACTGAACCGCTGCTCGTCGTACCACTGCCGCCATCGATACCCGTACCAGTTACCGCGCTAGCCGGTGATTTGTATGACCGGTCTTCGGTGATGACAGCATCACTTGTCGGCGCGTAGGCGTCGACGATCGTTGCAGGTTCCACCGTCGCCGATGCATTGTACGCAGAAAACGTCGACGCAGTGACCAGATCCGTTCGCCAGGGCGAGGTTTCCGGCAGGTTTGGCGCTCCCGTGCGGTTGGCCCAGTTTGCCATTTGCAGCCATTCGACCATCGCCCCGTCGTAGTAGCGTACTGGATACCCAAGAATGACGCCTGCAGCGATCCCCGTGATCATGGCCCGATACGTCGTCCGACAATAAGTGTAAATCGTTTGCCCGGGCTGATACCCGAGTCCATCGACTAAATCGGCAAGTACGGTTTTGTCCTTATATCGGTAGGACGCGTCCAGTGATCCGTCACCATCGAAATCCTCGGTTCCATCATCGTTGATGAGGAGTTCGACGAACTCCAGATTGACCGCGCCCCGCGGATGACCCTCAAATGCAGTGTAACATTGTCGATCAGCATCATCGACAACGCCATTTCCGCTATAGTCGTCGTCGGCGGCACCGTCACCATCGATATCACCACAGGCGCGCCCTGTGACCCCACCCGTACGCCGCAAATCGCCATTGTACTCGGCCGCCGACCTTGCATCCCAGATCAAGATGTTGGCATTTTGGGTCTTGGCAGCATCGAGTAGCTCGCCGAGCGTCACTTGCAGCTGGGTATTGTCGTCGAGCAAGTCCTTAACCGTCGCGGTACCGGTGCCAGGCGGCACGCTTGCGGTGTTGCCCAGATAACCGCTCGGCAACGCATGCGCGATACTACCGTTCAGTATCGCCAAGTGCGATGCCTCGGTACCCCAGTAACGGAACAAATACCAACCGCGACCAAGGAGCATGTTCTGGAAATTCCCGCCAGTGCCAGCGACAAAGACAATCATATCGGTCGACGGATCGATAGCATAGTATTGCAGAAAACCATCCATCCGCGGTCCATCGAGCACCATACTATTGGTTTCAACCACGCCATTGGAGCGCGTCATGACCCACGCACTGCTCGGGAGACTGTACACATATATTCCCTCGGCGGGATTGGGTTTAACATACTTGATATCGTCCCGATAGCCATCGGCAACTTGCAAGACAATCAGGTTCCCGCTGATTCCATCCGGGCGATTGGCCATCCAATCGTCCAACCACCCTTGCAAGGTATTCCCGGAAATGACTCCATTCGCGTTATCGGCGTAATCTCGACCCGATTCTTGCGCCAAATCCGCTGCGCGGGCGGTGGTTTGCCGTGTACTGTCGGCAGAACCACGCGCCGCGGTATCATCTTCACTACCACAACTGGCCAATACAAAAGTAACTCCCAGCATGGCTACTTTGGCCGCGACGTTCGCGATAGCGTTTCGAAAAACTTGCTTCATACTGTACTCCGTGACCCATCGTTCGGGCCATCAAGGTTGGAACGTGTCGCGGTATAGCGAACCAGCGACACGCGGTGAACCAGTCGACGTTGCTGCACCGCTCGGCCAACGTCAACGCCGCGCTAGGACTTCAGTACGACTGGCACAGCACCTTGCGCGAGACGATCGAGCACCGTGTCGTAATTCCCCGCTAATAGGAGTGTCTCGACTGTAGCACCCTGAGATTCCAGCGCACTTCGCAGCTGCATCAAAAAGCCCTGCTCGCAATACTGACCGATGTCCAGCAACAAGAACGTTTTATCACTCATACGCAATACACCACGTCTGCGTTGAGCAAAAACTCCGCCAACGCGTCGGCCCTTGTCTCACTGTCGAGTTGAGCAACCGTCACCTCGGCAAAATCCAAGGCTTCGAGCTGCTCGGCAGTCGCCTCGTTGCTGTCTAACCGACCCAAGACGGCTACTTGTACTTGGTCGTCCAGCAACGTCAACCCGGAGGCCATGCGTAACGCTTCAGTCGGTTGCTGACTCGCAACCATCAAAATATGCCGTGTCTGATTAGCCACCAAAACCCTCCTAAAAAACGAGAACGAAATCGCTGCGTTTAACCAGTTCGGCGTTACGATACTGTCCACCGACCTGGACCCGTCCGGCGTCGATCAAGTCGTGCGGGACCGCCTCGCGATATCGCTCAACGCTCAGCTCGCACAACGCGGTCTGGAGCAAGCCCTCGCTAACCATTGACACGAACTCGTCGTTGCCGAGCGCCTTGACCCCGCGGTCAGTCAGAAAACAATTGACCCCCCAGGCACGATTTTGCGCTGCACGGGCAGTCGCCAACAGGTGGTCGAGAAAATTGTCATCCGTCAGGACTATACCGAGTTCCATCAGTTACCCCTTACGAATCTTCCAGGAAAAAGTTCCGCCCTGGTCATTGCGATGAAACAGTCTATTACCAGCCGCTTCGCACATGGAAACGATCGATTCCCCGGAAGAAGGGTTGTCAAAGATAAGATTGAGCACGTCGCCACTACGAATTTTATCGAGTGCTTTCTTGGTGTACATTTGCGGATGCGGGCAAGTGTAGCCCGTCACGTTCAACAAATACTCACCTGCATCGAGTTTTTCGAATTGAATTGCCATCACTTGATCCTCCACCGTCGTTAAACACAAACAATCACGCTACAACGCCAAGCCACCCGAGCGAGAGGCTTGCCAATCAATCCACCAGCTGAAAACACGCACACCGACATAGCCACCGATCATCATTCCACCAAGGAAAATCCATCCAGAAAGGTCGCCATTGGTCACTGTCGCAAAAAAGGCACCAATATTACATCCCATGGCAATCCGCGCACCGATGCCCATCAAGATACCCCCCACGATCGCGAAAACCGCAGTTTCCAGGCTGGGAATTTTCCACTTAAACTCACTTCGCGTCAAAGCGATCATCGCTGCACCCAGGATAATGCCGATTGACATAAATCCCGGCGCATTCAAGAGAGGGTTCGGCAAACCGAAGTCCAGGCCGAAAAAGATATTGTCCATATTCTCCAAACCAAGAAAGTTTAACACCCAGCCACCCCATTGCGCTTCTTGGGTTGTGATATACCAATAACCAGGATCGAACACGGTATCCTGAATCGACAGCCCATTTGAGTAACCCATTTGGGCCAGAAGCTCGCCGAAATTGAAGATACCGTAATGATCACGTAATCGCCCGATAATATACATGTGTAAACCGGCAAAAACACCTAACCCCAACCCGGCGATAGCGGTATTCTTGGAACTCGTTAGCATAGACCATAACGCCTTACTGTGTTGAACCAAGCTTGGGTTGACGATATTGTTTCGTTTCATGTAGCCGTTGCGATAAATCAACCAATACAGCATAAGGAGAATGGCCATGGCCGGAATAATTGCCGTCACCAAAGCGTTGGCAACAAAGGCCCCCAGGATGCCGTTCTCCGACATGCCCAGCAGTTGAGCCATCGTTGCCCCTTGGGAATCCCAGACATACCCAGCCAAGAACTGATCAAACCAACCATCGGTAACGGATAACTCTTCCGGCATACCTTTTCCCGCAGCAGATGTGGTCCAGCTCTCGGGTACAAAGGCATTACTCCAACTTCCCAGGTCAACAAAAATCGCTTGGGAGAATGAAATCGCCACCAAGACCAGCATGGAGCCGATATTCCCTTCGCCACTTTTATACAAAGAGCTCGACGCACAACCACCTGTAAAGACAATACCAAAACCGAAGATGGTACCGCCAATGAGTATGTGCCAACCGATCGGATGCGCGTGAAAGGTCGTGGATCCCGCGACGTTGACGGCTGCCGCGACAAGTGCGTACAGAACGATCGCCAGCATGACACCCACCGCCATACGCGGTACGCCGATAGCAAATAGGTCACGTACTGCCGAGGCCATACAAAAACGGCCATACTGCAGCAAAACCCCGTAGATGACACCGAACCAGACATAGACCAACATATAGACAAAGCGCTGGTCGATTGTCAACGCGACGAACGAGCCGGCTGCAATCACGATAAAAATAAGCAACGCAGACATCAGCCCTCTGTAGGCTGACAAAAACAATCGTTGTTGCGGTGACGCCACCGCTGATAGTTCACTTTGCATAGATTCGCTCCGTTTGGCTTGGTTGACCGTTCATCGCTCTGCGCAACTTGACTTTTGGATTGTCAGAGTCGAACTAAATTGCAATAAAAAATGCTCATTCATATTCACACCGGACCCGGGCGCCGGCCAAATACGTTGACAATACCGTTCTCCGCGGTGACATTAACGTGTTGCGTGGCTTATGCTTGCCCATCTTTTGCCAAATAGACTCGCCAGGCACCATTGTCATGAACCCGGGCGAGGAACTTTGCATTCAACACCAACGCAAGCGCCTGCATTGATTCCACGGAGCTTGGGTTATCGGAGAAGATTTCCATCACTTCCCCCGCGGCAAGGCAGCAGAACGCTTTCATTGCCAGCATCTGAGGTCGTGGGCAGGTGGCACCGCGGCAGTCGACATGGATGGCTACATTGACATCACCAATAGTCGGGAGGGTAACGCAACGGCCGCTGTTGTGGCTAATCGCATTATCCCCCCGTCCAAATGACTTCAACCACGACCACTGCGATACTGGGCTCATTCTGGGCTCGTCCGGCCATCCACTCGATTTGTCTTTCCAAACGCAAAGCAGAACTCGTGCCAAAGTATCGGCTTCGATCAATCAATCGGTTATCGGTCATTGCCTACTTCGATGAACAGCAAAATGCAATTAAGCGGAATTATGCGGATATTGCACTGCGGATTGCACTGCGGACGCGGCAAAGGGGAAAATCGGTCCGAGGATCCGACCGTCATTGCAACACGGTAAGCCGTACCGTTGGAACGAACAGCAAGAGATCGGCGCAGGCCACAATGCACTGTTGAGGATCGTTCGCGGGGCAGTGGCCAACCAACGAACCAGCGAAAACCCCTTTTTGCCGGGGAATGAGTCCAACCAAAGGCAGCTGACGTGATTGACGAAGATGGCGAATGCACCATGGGCTGCTAGCGCAACCATGGCGCAGCATTAAAAAATTGGCAGCCGACTGGATCTTCGCGACAGCGAGTTAATCGCGGCAATGGCAGAAGGCTGACAGCCTATCAATTGTTTCATAAGGCCTCGCACCCCTTGCCGCAAGAAAAGGAATGCGAGCGAATCTTTTCGCAAAAAACGATTGGAACGATTTATACCGGCGCGCTCATTCTTTATCGAACTCGATCCGATACCGTTTCATTTTCCGCCATAGTGTCGATTTGTCGATGCCGAGGATTTCGGCAGACAGGGAACGATCGCCTTTCGTTTCCTTGAGTGTTTTGCGAATGAAGAATGCCTCGAGCTCCTCAAGACTTTGCGGTGGGATATAATCCAAGGCCTTGGCCTTTTTACTGCGGCTTTTCAGTCGCGGTGGCAAAACCTCGCCGTCGATGCGGTCCGATTCGCATAAAATCAGCATGCGCTGCACCATGCTCTCCAGTTCGCGAATACTACCAGGCCAATCGTAACGGACCAGTGCACCGAGCACCTCTGTACTAAACCCTTTGATGGGTTTATTCAACTGAATCGAAAATTTGTTCAAAAAATGGTAAGCGAGCAAGGGGATATCCTCGCGACGCTCCGCCAGTGGAGGCACATCGATCTCAACCACCGCGAGACGATAGAACAGATCCTCGCGGAATGTCTGCTCCTCGATCAATTCCGGCAATACCCGATTGCTCGCAGCAATAACGCGAAAATCAGACGATTTCGACTCTGTATCACCCATCGAGTAAAAAACACCATCCTGCAATACCCGCAACAGTTTTGCCTGGAACGACAACGACGCATTATTGATTTCATCGAGAAACAAAGTGCCCCCATCTGCGATCTCGAGCAAACCCGGCTTGTTGCGGTCAGCGCCGGTAAACGCGCCTTTTTTATAGCCGAACAGCTCGCTCTCGACAAGATTCTCAGGAATTGCTGCACAATTGAGTGCGACGAACCGGCGTTCAGCACGCCGACTTTGCGCATGGATTTGGCGTGCAACCACTTCCTTACCACTGCCACTCGGTCCACCAATCAAGACGTTACAATCATAGGCTGCACTGGCCGCAATCATTTTTCGCACATGCTTGATGCTATCCGATTGTCCTACCAGTTTGCTGTTTTGGGTACAGACCCGGTATCGCTCGGATAAGCTCAGGTTCTCGGCACTGAGGCAATAATGCTCGTAGGCACGTTCAACGGTATGCAGCAATTCGGTATTGTCAAACGGTTTTTTGATGTAATCGAAGGCACCACGCTTCAACGTTTCGATGGCGGATTCCACGGTGGCATATCCTGTCACGATAACTACTTGAATAAGCGGCTCACGTTCTTTTGCGAACTTCAGTAGATCAACACCATCGATCCCCGGCATCTTCAGGTCCGTCACAGCCACAGCAACTGGGTAATTTTCTATGCAATGAAGCGCCTCCGCAGCGGACGCCATCAAATCGATATTGAAGCCGTAACGCGAGTCCGACAAGATATCGGCAACGAGCGCACGCATATGCGGTTCATCTTCCGCGATGACGACCCGGTTGCTGACCTCTGCTCCGCTGTCGATTGCCTCAATCACTCTGTCACTCCGCTAGTTCAGCGCAAACGGTGTACTCTGGGAAACGGACGACAAAGCGTGCACCATCCGTCCAGTGCGAATCCAGAGCAAGACTTGCCCCTCGTTTCTCCAACATTGCTTGACTGATCGCCAGGCCCAATCCGCTGCCAGTGCCGACGTCTTTGGTGGTAAAAAAGGGCTCAAAAATACGATGTCTCAATTCCCTGGGTATACCCGGGCCATTATCACTGACCGATAGTGTGATCGCGCCGTCTTCACTCGTGCGGGTGGCGACAACGATCCGCGCCCCATCATTGTTGCCGAGCGCTTGGATAGCGTTCCAAAGCAGGTTGGTCAGAACGATCTCAATGATCCCACAAGATCCGGCGACGACCATATCACCCGGGCCGAGGTCCATTCGCAACTCGATACGCAAGCGCTGCAAACGGCAGCTGATAAAACTTTCGACTACGTCTTGGACTACTTGATTGATATCGCAGACGTCCTGTTCGCACTTGTCCGTACGCGCGAAATTCAACAAATTGGAGCCGATGCGCGAACAGCGCTGGGCTTCGTCACGAATGACACCGATGTAGTGCGCACGCCGCTGCGGATCGTCCCCTTTGGTGCCCAACAGCTGGGAGTAACCGAGCAGGTTGCCGAGCGGGGTATTCAATTCATGGGCAACCCCGGCAGCGACCTGACCCATCGCGACAAACTTCTCACGTCGAGCGACCGCTTGTTGCAGCTGCCGATAGTCGGTGATGTCTTGGATGATGATGACCGCATCCATGTCAGCTTCGTGCTGGGTCAGGGACGCGAGATTCAACGACAGCCAGCGTTCTTGGCCATCGATCTCGACCTTGAGTTCTTGATTGGTTACCGTCATTTTCCGTAAAAATATGTCCCGTAGCAAATTCCGATTAAGCTCGTCAAGATTCAGCACATCAAACAGATTCTTTCCAATTAATTGCTCTGCGCGCTTACCGAGCAATTCGAACGAATGGCGAAAAATCGAAAGAATCGTCAGGTTATCGTCAACGTTGATCAACATGCCGGGCAGGCTTTGCAGTATGGCATTCATACGGTTACGCTCGTCGAGCACCCGGTTCTGGCATTCTTCGACTGTGACGAACATCGATCGCAAGATGGTCACCATCTCGTTGTAATCGCGAACCAACGTTGCCACCACCCCATGCCCTTGCGTCGGCAGCGCAAGGGGTTCGAGAATGCCTTCCTTTGCATTCACGAT
The DNA here is from genome assembly GCA_964635785.1 of uncultured Ectothiorhodospiraceae bacterium. GTDB lineage: Bacteria > Pseudomonadota > Gammaproteobacteria > CAYFSA01 > CAYFSA01 > CAYFSA01. The sequence goes on along the minus strand of CAZWQC010000005.1, from coordinate 4,394 downwards.
ATTATTGTGCAGTTGCTCGATCAAGCGCATCTGGCAACGTTGTTGGCATAGCCAATCCAACATGGCAATCATCGGCGGGGTAAGCGAGAATCGATCATTACGTATCCTATTGATTAAATGAGCCTACCCCGGGTTCGGTCGGCTCAGACACCTATCGCGATCCAGTCCAATTGGCATGCTCTGATATCGTGACGACGATGACCGGAGAACGACCCTAGATCATTTTTCTTCCATTGATTGCAGCGTAACACAAACCTGCAACAACCATCTGCCACGGCAGCGAGAATCTGTCAAGGACATACCGAACCGTCTTGTCAACGGTTCGATCGTGGCTCCCGTTCGACTAGTCGGCAGACTGCCGCGTACGACAGCCTGCTTTCGCGCGAACAGGCGCATTGCGGACCCCGCCAACCGTACCCCACCGCAAACCAGAGAGGTCAGAAGATCAACTGCAACCCGAATGTTGCGAGCTGCTGATCTTGCAAAGCGTGGTTTGCCGGATCCTCCGTCGCAAAATCGGTATCCGTGTATTCAAAGGTCAACTTGAGCTGTTGCCCGTCAATGTAATAGTTTGCCCCTACGCTATAAAGGTGATTATCGAACAGATCGTCGGGGAATTTGTAATCACGATCCTCATACCGCGCGTACAATTGCAACCGCCCAATGCCCAATGGGCTTGGAAAGAGGTACCCACCTTTGACATAGTAGGCCTCTAGCTCGCTGTTTATTGGCAGTGCGGGATCGGGCGACGCGAAAAACACATCGCCAAGACTATAATCGAAATAGGCGGCCGAACCCGTCAATGTACCGAACGATGTTGGATACTCGGCGAAAATATCCGCAGTCCACGCTTGGTAATCTTCGCTGTCTTCGCGTTGCGGATAGTTCGCGTATGCGACGTTCGCCTGATAGTCGAAGGAGGCCCCAACCGTAAGGACTTTCTGTGTACCAAGGTAGGTACCGAGGTAGCCATAACTGTATTCCGGTTCCAACAGACTCAAGTGGACTCGAGCCGTCAAACGAGGGGCATCCTCGGGAACTTCATCGCCTTCACGGCCGTCCGAGACCATCAACCGGTATTGAATCTTGGCGTCGGCGAGATTTCCCCAAATCGCGGCCCCCGTATCACGAGTACCACCAAACGGCGTGTATGCGATGAGCGACCGGTCCAGTGTGAGCGGCTCAAGACAGGCCTCTAGGTTTTCCCGTGAAAAAGTGTTCTTGAACCGCCCGGCGATAAAGCGCAACGGATCGCTCAGGTCGAGCGTGACGTAAGCATCTCGGTAGAAAACCTCTTTATCGTCACGCGCGTATTTGCTGTCATTACCGGCCTCCAGTTGGGCATAGAACCCTACATAATCATTGTATTGGCCGGTCAAGGTAATACGGTTTCGGCGAAAAAAGGTGTCGAATTTACGGCCCGAATCAGTGGCTGAAGAAAAGCTGGAATATTCCGAGTGTATTTGTAGGGAGTAACTCAGTGTAACGAAACCTTGCTCACCGAACTCGATCGTAGGCCCCGCGTTGGCCGGATCGATCGCCACGATCAACACTGTACTTAAAGCTGCCAAACGCCAAGAAAAGGAGAATCTTGGTGCCCGACATTCCCGTGGTGGGTACTTCATATTACTCGCGTCCTTTGGCAGTCTGCACATATTGCCCAAGCAGCGCCGGTGCATCACTGCCGGCATGACATTTGTAGCAGTACTCTTGTGGCTGCTCGATCGGGTTGACCACAAGGCCACGGTGGGACATCGATTCTTTCATAAGCCGTGGATTACCACCGTGACAACCGTCACAAGATCGGTTGACGTTATCGTGCTGGGTATGCCAGGGTTCGGCGGCGGGCTGTTCCGCCCGGCTGCCGTTGTGGCATTTAAAGCAGCTGGACGATCCCAACCCGCAAGCATTGGCCAGCGAAATCAACTGAAACTGGCGACCGGTGCCCGCGTCCACTTGTAACGACGCGGCCCCCCAGCCGGCTTCGTCTGGATCCGGTATGGTCAACGTCCTTGCGTGATTACCTGTGGCCTGCGAACCAACCCACTCAACGCCAAAACCAATCAATAGCATAAGTATCAACATCGACAGCCAGGACAACGTGCGTCGCGGCCCGTTTCGCTTGTCTTTTTGCGCCATTGCATTTTCCTCCACAGGGTTGTTTGTCAATTCGGAAAAGTCTTTGCACATTAGGGTGTGGGCACTATTACGTGCCGCACCGAACATTGTTTTGTGGCTGCCGGTGGCGACAGTCCTAACTAGGCACTGACGCGTGGGCGTGAAACCCGTCGAGCCACACGCAAAACGCCCGTAATTGCCTACGCACACATCGTGCCAGAGCAATACCCCGTTGACATTCAAAGGACTTTTCCAGCTGCAACCGCGTCAATGGTATTGCACGAATTCATCCGCGATGGGGTGCGATTCAAATTGCAATCCGCCAATCCCAGTGGATAGCCTTTCAATTGACATCAATATCAGCTAATCCTTTTCAATCGCTACCTATTCAAGCGAGCATACCCGCCATCCGTTTGCTAGCGGCGGTCCTATGCGATGGCATCGTAAGAACACAAACTCAGGGAACCGACAAGGAACGTCGATATAGCGTATAATGTGTGGCTCTGGCCTCCTGCAATGCCACACCGATGGCATCGCGTTGCCCGTCGCTCAAACCGGGCTGCTTTAGCACATCGAGGAACATTCTTTCGTAGTGCTCCCGCGGCTGCACCACCACGACCAGTTCCACCGCGTCGGCGGTTTGCCAGACATCGGTTGGTACGACAAACTCGACGACCTGCTGCTTACCCGCAGGAATCCGCGTATCGAAACGTTCCGTCGCCAAATCCGTCTCCACGTACCAGCCAAGCACCGTTCGATCGATCAGCTCAATCGCGTTGTTCGCTGCCAATGCCTGCAACTCGATAACGAGTTTGGCCACCATGTAGGTTGGCAGATGATGCCCGGCTCCCAGATTCGTCAACGTAACGAGCAGACGCAAGCCATGCGCCGTATCTCCACCCCAATACGGATCGATGCGCAGCGCTTCGCGCACCATCTCCTTATCGTGGATACCGCGCCACAGATGCTGCCGATTTGGCATGTGACAGTGTTGGCAATGCTCGCCGCGGAGCGATGCGGGGCTCGCAAGCCACTGATTGTAGGTATCCTCATGAAGCTTTCCATTAACTTGTGGGCCATCAGCGGGGAACTGATGACACACAGCACAAAAGCGACTGTCCTCGAACCCATCGTGGGTACGGAAACCTTGGTGAATGTCATGCTCTGAACTGGTTTCCAGTCGCGGTGGTGGGCCGTACCGGCGATGCTGACGTAGGTGACAGGCGGCGCAGATCAAACCTCCTCGATGCAGATCAGCCGGCACATAGCTAGGACGAGGCGTACTCGGGACGTTTGCCCAACCGAATGCTTGTGCGGTTAGCGCTTTCTGTTCGGCCAACGGGGCATGACAGCGAAGACACTGATTACCCTCTGTTTGTTCCAATAACGCGAGCTGCCACCAAATTCCGGGCCCCATGCTTTGGGCATGTAGGCTGCTGCGCCAATGCCGATATTGTTCTTGGTGACATTGCCCGCAAGCGGCCGGTGCCAGCGATGCTTCCAGCTCGGAAAAACCTGCCGGCACCGCACCCTGCGGCGCCAACGGATCCGCCCAATACATGGAATAGAACCGGTCCGGTGAAGCCGGCCGTTGCAAGACGAGCACAATTAACCCGACCAGAACCACGATCGAGGCACCCCCAAACGCGAGTCGCAAACCAGTCTTCTGCCCCATCGAGCTACTCGGACAAGTTTGTACGGCTGCCCGAGGACGCCGGTTCGACGGTGGTCTCCGGCCTTGTCATCATCCCAGGTGATTCGGCCGGATTTTCGTTTGGCAATGACCGTGTCTGAGCTCGGCGAATATCGCGTTCGCTCAGTCCACCGGTACACATACACACCGGACCGCTGCGGTATTTCAAACGGCCAGAGCCCTGGGCTGCCGAATCTTCGGCGGCAGCTGTGTCAAGCCCGATCGCGCTACCCAAACCGCTGAAGAAAAAAAGGGCAAGCAGAAAAACAGTTACTCGCATTTTCGCATCCTCATTCTGTGGAATTTTGCTAACGTCACCCAAGTCTCGTCGCTCGAGAAACGAAGGTATTCTGCGTGATACTGGCACTCAAGGGACCGCGACGTTTTGCACAAGCCCTTATCGCTGTGTGACAACTACGGTGGTGTTTCCAGCAGATCATATCACGTCGGACCAGTCAGTCCATGCTGCAAATTCATCATCGGCAAACGCCTCGCGCCAAGACCGACGCACTGTTGAAATAACGCCTCTTCATTCCGGTAGGCGATCAGCGGCGAAACTCCGCGCCCCAAGATCGCTTTTCGA
>CAZWQC010000004.1:17264-21889 GCA_964635785.1 uncultured Ectothiorhodospiraceae bacterium | reverse complement strand
TGTTGCCATTGCCAGCAAGGAGTCGGGGGTCGATTTATCGCATTACAAGACCGCCACCATCGAACGGCGGATTCGCCGGCGCATGTCGATTCACCAGTTGAGCAATTTGCGCGAATATCTCGCGTTGCTCGGCAATTCTCCGGAAGAAGTCAAGGAGTTCGTCAAGGATGTTTTCATCAATGTGACCGAGTTCTTCCGTGACACGGAAGCATTTCGCCAACTTGGCGCCGCCATCGCCGAACTCCTGGAAAACAGCGAAGATGGCCATGACTTGCGCGTCTGGGTGCCCGGTTGTGCGACCGGTGAAGAAGCCTACTCAATCGCCATTTTGATCGAGGAGTGCTTACGCAAACGCGGCGATGATCACGACTACCAACTTTTCGCCACCGATATTTCGACCAAAGCGACCTCGTTCGCACGCAACGCATTGTACCAGGAAGATGCGCTCCATCCCCTCGGCAGCGAATTACGGGACCGCTATTTCAAACAGGAAACCAGCGGTTTCCGCGTGCACAAATGCCTGCGTGACCACATCGTCTTTTCCACGCACAATTTAATCAAGGATCCGCCCTTCTCCAAGCTAGATCTCATTAGCTGCCGAAATGTTATGATTTATTTCAACAATGTCTTGCAACAACAGGTGTTTGAAACCTTCCACTATGCTTTGGTCGAGAATGGCTTATTGATGCTCGGCATGTCTGAATCAGCAGCGCAACACAAGCGCCTGTTTCGCGATCACAACAAGTCCGCACGGATTTACGCACGGGTTTCCGGTCCGTCGGAACTACGCTTGACGGCAACCCGAACAAGCATTCATCACGCACCCGAACTACCGCGATCGACCTCGGATTTCCGCCGCCCCGAGCCCATTGAATCGGTGCTCAACCGGATGCTTGTCATGCGCTTTGCGCCGCCCGCCATTGTCATCAACAATGACAATGACATTGTCTACATGGCCGGCGATGCACGACGCTACGTACACATGAAAGACGGCTTGACCTCGGTCAATTTGCTCGATTTGGTCGGGGAAGAAATTCGGGCCGGTTTGCGCGCGCTCGTCTACAAAGCCCGGCGCACGCAAGCAGAAAGCCTCACTGGGGAAAACCAGCGCCTAACCCTCGGCGGCGACACCGAAACCGTTTGTATCACCGTACAAGCCTTCGATGCGAATCGCCCCGGCTGGATGTTGGTGACGTTGGAACCCACCAAACCACCGATCCGTATCGTCAGCGATCAAGCCATCTTGAATGACAATCCCGATTCCACCAATCATGCTGTCATTCAGGAACTGGAAAAAGAACTGGCATCGACCCGGGAGAGCCTGCAAACCGTTATTGAAGAGCTCGAGACAACCAACGAAGAACTGCAATCTTCTAACGAAGAACTGCAATCTTCTAACGAGGAAGCCCAAGCAACCAACGAAGAGTTACAAACGACCAACGAGGAATTACAGTCTACCAACGAGGAACTGGTCACTGTCAACGACGAGCTGCAAAACAAGACCATGGAGCTGGAGGCCATCAATAATGACTTCGAGAACGTACAGAATTCATTGAATATCCCATTATTGATTGTCGACGAAGAAATGCGCGTGCGCCGTATGTCACCCGCACTGGATCGCCTCGCACCGACACAACGCATTCGCGAGGGCGACTTGATTTCCGGGCTGTTGTGGCGGCACAAGATCGAAAACCTTGCGGAAATCGTCAGCGAGGCCATATTGCAACACGAACGCGTGCATCGCAAGCTCGATCTAGCCGGTCGACAGTATACGCTGATCGTCAGCCCCAATCGGGACAAACGCGAAGGCGATAGCGGTGCGGTACTGGCATTCATCAGCATCGACGACATTCTCGGGATCTAGCGCAGGTCAGCGACGCCCACGAATAAAATGATCTGCTTTACCTACGCGAGCCGATACCATCATGGACCCGCCGACGGTTGCCGAGTATGAACGTCATGCTGAACAAATTGCTGAGGCACACGCCGAACTGCGACCTTTGAAACTGTATTTATTAATCAAACAGTTTTTCCGCGATGGTGGCGACTGCCTGGACATCGGTTGCGGTAGCGGCCGCGAGGTGGCATGGCTGGCTCGGCACGGTTACTCGGTCCTTGGTGTCGACGCGGCGTTTGCCATGCTGAGGATCGCTCGCCGCCGACACAGCGCACTCGCGTTCGTTCAAGATCGCTTACCCTTGCTCGCCAGTATCGCCGACAATCGCTTCGACCAGTCCCTTGGTGTCGCCGTCCTCATGCACCTACCCGGAGAACAAATCGAGTTAGCCGCAAAGCATATGCTACGAATCCTCAAACCGGGTGGCCATCTCATCCTCTCCTACCGCTCGACTTCCGCACGTGATCATCGCGAAAACAACAAGTTGTACACGCCAATCGCGATCGATGAACTCACTGCAATATTTACCGCACTGGGCAGCGATCGCCGTTTTTACGGTACGAACAGAGAACCCGTCCGTCAACACGTGTGGACCAATGCGGTGTTCCGCAAACACAGCTAACCTGCTAAAAAAACAACGCGATTAGCGCCAATCTCTGCTACAGCACCCGCCAGCACGTGGCCGCTTCGAAGAGATCTCGACGAGCGGAGTTTGCACCGCGAATCACCAAAAACAACAAGGCGCTCAACTGTGCGGCACGTCAGAATGCTCGCAGTCCAGTGCCTTGCCATACCGCCCAAGCCAGACCTTCGCTGCAGGCAAGGGCCTTGCGAACAGAAATCCTTGCGCCTCGGTACAACCGTGCTCACGCAAAAAACGCGCTTGCTCTTCCCGCTCCACCCCTTGAGCAATCAACCGCAAATCCATTCCATTGGTCAGTGTGACCAAGGCTTTGACCAATGGCGACATCGTCGCATTGTTCCGGAACGCCCTGCACGAACGATCGATCAACTTTTAGACCATGAATCGGGAATTGCTTAAGATTGTTGAGCGAGGAGTAACCCATCCCGAAATCATCAATCACCAGTTGCAGACCCAATTTTTGCAAACGGTATAGGTTATCCGTCACATGAACGCCCCGATCCATCGCCATACTTTCGGTGAGCTCCAACTCCAGACAATGCGGCGAGAATTCCAGTTCAGTCAATATCGCGCAAATGGACTCGGCAAAGTCCTGCTGTTTGAGCTCCTGCGAGGAAATATTCACCGAAACGGTCAACGTGTCGTTGCCAATCTCTTCCTGCCACCTTTTGCATTGCTCGCAAGCACTGCGCAACACCAATTGACCGACCGGCACGATCAGACCCGTTTCCTCGGCTAGGCGAATAAACTCGGCTGGATACACCAAGCCCATGTCCGGATGATCCCACCGCAACAAAACCTCAAAACCGAGCAGATCACCCGAACCCAACTCAACGCGTGGCTGATAATACATCGCGAACTGGCCTTGTCGCAGCGCATGGCGTAAACTCCCCTCCAACAACAATCGCCGTGTCGCCGCACTACCCATTTCGTCCGTATAGAACTGATAACCATTGCGGCCCTTTTCCTTCGCTCGATAGGTCGCGATATCCGCGTTCCTTAACAAGGCACCGATATCCATGCCGTCATCCGGGAACAACGCAATCCCCATGCTCGTGCTCACGACCAGATCTCGACCCTCCATGCACAGCGGTTTGGATAAACTCACCAGTATTTTTTCCGCAATTTGAGATATTTGTTCAGGCGCACTCACTTCCTCTAGAATGACCGCGAACTCATCCCCACCCATTCTTGCAACCGTATCACTTTCCCGAACGCTTTCGACCAAGCGATCGGCGACAGCACGCAGCAAAGCATCCCCGATTGCATGACCACGGGTATCGTTAACCAACTTGAAATGATCGAGATCGAGAAACAGCAACGCCAATCGACGCCCGCCACGACGCGCTCGCACCAAAGCGGCGCCAAACCGGTCCATCAACAGCGATCGATTGGGAAGACCGGTCAAGGCATCGTGGTAGGCTAGCCGCTGCATGTCCTGTTCGGTCTTGCATGCCGCCAGGATTCGATGAATACGCTGGCGCAGCACGGCCCAATGGATCGGTTTCGGGATAAAGTCCTTTACGCCGATCTCAAAAGCTCGGTCCACCGAACGATCGTCATCCAACCCCGTAATCATCAAAACCGGGGTTTCCGTTCCGCCAGGAAGGATCCGCAGGCGTTCGCAGGCTGTGAATCCGTCCATGCGCGGCATGGCGGCATCCATTAGCACGAGATCGGGCTTAACTTGCGTAAACAGTGTTAATGCCTCTTCGCCGTCCGTTGCTTCGTACAGCGCATAGCCGTCACGTTGCAAGGCATACCGAATCATGATGCGCATCGACCGTTCGTCATCGACGACCAAAATCGTCGGCGCTTGCGGATTTTCATCACTCACCACCGCGATATGCTCAGACTCAACCGGACCCGAGATTGTAGGAAGCATAGCTGCCGCCCTGTCAGTAATGACTATTGATCGCGTCGCGTTATCGTTTTCCGGCAGTCAACATCCATGATGCCTGCGTGAAAAACGAAATGGCGATGGTTTGTTCATGTGCCCCGATTCGTCCTAAGACCGCGCAGAACCGTCCCAAAACCCGTCGGTTCGCGGCTACCACATGGGCTCTGCGCCACGTTAGTGTCGCT
>CAZWQC010000004.1:15196-17254 GCA_964635785.1 uncultured Ectothiorhodospiraceae bacterium | reverse complement strand
CTTGGCTATCGGGGAATCGTCGCCCATCCGTGGGGCTCGTCCATCGACATTGCACGCGGATCACCCGAGGGTAACACCGTTCATACCCATCCCGCCCGACCCAGCGACCTTTGTTTAGCTGCGCCTGCCGCGTTCGTAGCCTGTTTTGCGAAACCCTAGCCCCTTACCAACCGATCACGAACCGGAACCATTTCCCACATATCTTTCCCACATATCTTTCCCACATATCCACCAAGCTAACACAGGCACTGTACGCGATCAAGCACCGTCGCAACGACTGGCTTTCGCGCGCGATTTCACCCCGAAACTCCCTTGCAATCACCTGATGATTGAACACAATACCCAACCGCGAAACCAGCAACCGTGCATTGCATCACGCATTGGTTTATCGAGTGGCGCTTCACGGCCAGGAAGCATCGCGGCATGTTCGGTTTACCGCAATGGTTTGCGGTAATACACTCCCCCCGCGGTTCTTTGCATGATCAGCTCTGTATCGCAACCGCTCAACGACTCCGATCCACCGAGCACAAGATAACCGCCCGGGTTCAATATCTGGCAAAATCGCCGGACGATGTCGCAACGGGTGGGCAACGCGAAATAGATCAACGCATTTCGACAGAAAATAATCTCGAAACGGCCTAGCAATGCAAAGCTCTGCAATAAATTGTGAACACGAAACTGCACCGCGTTGCGCAATATCGGCTTGACTTGCCAACAATCACCGGTCGATAGAAAGTAGCGATCAATATACCGAAGTGGCAGACCACGATCCAACGACGATTTCGAGTAACAACCCCGTCTCGCGTAGTCGATCACACTCGCGGCAATATCGCTGGCAAGAATCTCGACACGCTTAGCCATAAAACCTAGTTCCGATGACGGTCGATCATGCAACAGCATGGCGATCGAGTAGGCCTCCTGCCCGGTCGCGCAAGCCGCCGACCATATCCGAACACGTGGTTTCCCGGTCAATGTCGGCAGCATTTCACCGGCCAAAGCGGTAAACGGGTAACGATCACGAAACCACGAGGTTTCTTTCGTTGTCATGGCATCGATGACCCGCTCGCGCAAACTCGACGGACGATTTGTGCGCAGTCCCTCGACCAGCTCGGTAACGCTCGCGAAGCCAAACTCCGTCAGCAGCGATTGTAAGCGGGTCGCCACTAGGTACTGACGGTTATCGCCAAGCACCAGACCAATCGCGCTTGCGAGAAACGCCTTCAACGCGTCGTAATCATCTTGGGATAGCGACACTGACAATCATCCACTTGCGCATAACCCGGACGAGTACGGGAGCCAGCCATTCTGTGCACCGATTGATCGGACAGGATTTAAGTCACCCCGTTGACTTACGAACCTCATCACCCAACCCGTCAAGCAACAGGGACACACCCGCCATCACCGAACAACGTGCTACTCTTAAGTGGCCAATGGCGGAAGCCTCCTTGGTTTGCCGCTGGTATTCCACGCTCATGTAAAGGCTGACCTGATGACGACACCCAACGCACTCGATCCGGAACACACCAAAGAACGCCAAATTCTGCTCATCATGCGTAAGACCCTGGCTCGCATCGTGCGGGGAACCGCGCCAACCGACACCACCAGTTCGCCATTCTCCGAGGCCACCATCGCCGAAATCCAAGAGTGCTTCAAACTCATCGCGGCGCGCGAACGCGAGCTTGCCAATCTCGCCGGCGCAACCGCGCAAGAGCGACCCTACTTCGGTGGTGATGCACCGCCCACCCAACCGGTCAACGTCGTCTCCATCGGCACGGCACGTCCCCCGCACGTTCCCCCGCACGTTCCCCCGAAACGCTAATTCTCTTGCGCGAGTCGGCTCAGCACCCGCCGCGCCAAGCCATCGGCGCTGAACTTGGCGAGAAAATCGTCGGCGCCGACTTGCTTGACCATGCCCTCGTTGAAGACACCGCTTAACGATGAGTGCAACAGGACATACAGGTGATCCAACCCCGGTTCGGCGCGAATCATCGTGGTCAACGTGTAACCGTCCATCCGTGGCATCTCCACGTCGAGCGTAAGCACATCCGGTTCAAGCTC
>CAZWQC010000004.1:0-15186 GCA_964635785.1 uncultured Ectothiorhodospiraceae bacterium | reverse complement strand
GTGGCATCTCGATGTCGGAGATGACCATCTTAATCTCGTCCAATGTCCCTTCGTCCCGCCATCGTTTCAGCTTGGCGAGGGCCTCGACTCCGTCGTTGAGCAACACAACCGAGACCCCAACTTGCGCCAGAGCGCGTTTGGCCTGATTGCGGGCAACCGACGAATCATCCACGATCAACACTTTCTGTGACTCGGCATTGGCGAGCGCGATATCGTGCGATTCCGTTTGCAATTCGTCGGATACCTCGTTCTGCGCGCCGATCACCTCGCTTAGAACCCGCTCCACATCGATGATTTCCACAAGCTCATCGTCGATTCGGGTTACGGCGGTCAAATACGTCCCCCGCTCGGCACCAACCGGTGGCGTTTGAATGGTTTCCCAGTGCAAGTTGACGATACGGTCCACCGAATCCACCAAAAAACCTTGCGTCATCCGATTGAATTCGCTAAGAACCACGTAACCTGCCTTGGTCGCAGCCAGCGGGGCTTGCCCGAGCACCATTCCTAGATCGATGATGACAACGGTCTGCCCACGGATGTGGCTGATCCCACGGACAAAACGGTTCGCTTGCGGCATGTGGACAATGCGCGGACAGGGAATCACCTCACGCACTTTGAACACATTGATACCAAACAGCTGCTTTCCGGCCAGTCGGAACAACAACAACTCCAACCGATTCTTACCGACCAATTGCGTGCGTTGATTCACACCATCCAACAATCCTGCCATCGTTTGGCCTCCACCTTGCGTGCACCGACTTCGGACTCGCGATTTCCCGTTCCCCGGGTATCCAACCGACGTTGCCGTCGGTTGCGCGAACGAGACATACGCTTCGTTGTCATCTTTGCATGTCGTTTGTATTTGTCGGTAAACTACCGGACATGGAAACGTTTTGAAACCATGCCATCGTCCCGCTCAGCGAGTCCGTTCCGACAACGGATCGACCGAGCACACGTGGCACACGAGACGCTCGATCTTGACTAAGCTGAGAAGATGATGAATCCATCCTCGCGCCGACGTTCACTATCGCGATCGAAGCGGCGATCGCTCCCGCGCTCAAAACTGATCGCGCGGCGCGTCTTGTCCCACCGACAACCGCGCCTAAACGCGCCAATCTCGTTAAGCTTACTCTGTCGACTGAGTATTTGCCTATCGCTGTTTCTGTTGCCGATGACTTGCCTCGGGCAGGCAGAGGTACAAGATTTGGATACTGTTCTCGACACAGCCAAAGCGTTCGCCCGCGCCCGCGCAAGCGCAGTTCATCGTGGCGAGATCGTCGTTTCGGCGCGGCCGCTCGATCCACGTTTGCGCCTCGCTGCCTGTCATCAACCGCTGACCGCGTTCACCCCCCCGGGTGGCCGCGAAATCGGTCATGTCTCGGTTGGGATAAAGTGTGCAAACGAACCCCAGTGGAAACTGTATGTGACGGTCAAGGTTCAGGCGTTCGGCGATGTGATCAAGTTGCGCCAAGGCATTCCACGCGGGGAAACCATCGGGCAGGATGATGTGGTGATCGCCCAAGCCAACCTCGCCGATTTGGCGGGGGGCTACCTCACCGACCCAGCCGACGCGATCGGTAAAATCGCCCGACGCAGCCTCCGCGCGAACGAGATATTGACAAGCTCGGCCATCGAAGCGCCAAACTTGGTCAAACGGGGTCAAATCGTCGTACTGTTTGCCGAACGACCGGGCTTAACCGTCCGCGCAAGCGGGCAAGCCCTCGATTCCGGTGCCAAGGGCGAACGAATACGGGTACGCAACAGTCGCTCCGGACGCATCGTGGAGGGAACTGTCACTGCCACTGGAGCCGTTCGGGTTGACCTTTGATCGGATACGACGCATCACGAGGATACCAACCCTCAAGTTTCTGGCAACGCGACCGCTAATCGAAGGCACGAATCATTCATTTGAAACCGCTCTTAACGGGAGACAGCAGTCATGCCCATCAATAGCATCGCGGATCTGACCACCAGCCAGTTGCAGTCCGGCACCGAAACGCAACAAGCGAATGCGTTGCGCATAGCCAACGAAAGCAAGCTCCCTGTGCCCCGCGAGGCCGGCGCCAATGAAACGGTTACACTGTCCGACGCGGCCCAACGGCTCGGTCAATTAGAGAACAGGGTCAAAGCGCTGCCGGTCACCGACACGCAAATGGTCGAACGCGGGCGGCAGGCGCTCAATAGCAACCCGCCGGAGATCAACCCCGCCCGCATCGCGGATCAGTTGATCAATATGGAACGCACGTCAGCGACATGAGCCACAATGCCGGGCAGCAACACCAGCTGATTCAACTTTTGCAAGGCGAAGTCGCCGTACTCGAGCAACTGGAGGCTGCCTTGGCAACGGAACATGACGCGTTATGCGGTACCGATGCCGAGAAATTGGAAATCGCTGTCAACGGCAAACAAACCGCTTTGGATCGACTCGAACAGCGTTCCCTGGCTCGGGTTCGCTGGTTGCGGGAAGCCGGTATCGCCAACCAAGCCGACACCATTGCGGCAGCGTTGGCTAACAGCGAGGAAGGGCACAATCTCTTGCAGCAACTCCGCGAGTCCTTGCAACGCTGCCAGTACCGTAATCGACTTCACGGCGCAATCATCCAACTCAGCCAAACCCGCACCCAACGCGCACTCAACCTACTCCGAGGTACCGAGGAGAACCCAAGCTATGGACCACGTGGCCAGGCCTACGGTAGCCAAGCCCCTAACGGTCATACGCTCGGTACGGCGTAAGTTTGTCGCCGACCGCAGGGCAAGGAAGCCGGTAAGCGACCCCACCTCATCATCCCCCAAATTCGCGAAGGTCATCATGCTGACGGGAAATCGGATTGTCCCCGGGCAATCAACGACGACCGCAGGGCAACCCAAACCGCTATTAGTTGTTGCCAACGTTTTTGCAAAAACGTCTGCTCTTGGCCCTTCCCCTGCGGGCGGAAGGGCCAAGAGCACTGATGAACCGATTGATCTTTAACTATTCTGAATCACGATATTCGGGAACTTCGCGCTGTAGTCTTTGCGTTGCACGGCCAACCGCGCCGCCGCCCGCCGAGCGATCTCGCGATAGATTGCGGTCGTCCGGCTATCCGGTTCGGCAACCACCGTGGGTGTCCCACTATCGGCTTGCTCGCGAATTCGAATGTCTAAAGGCAAAACCCCCAAGAGATCCACCCCTTCTTCATGCGCCACTCGAACACCGCCGCCTTCGCCGAAAATCCGCTCTTCGTGGCCGCACTTGCTACATACATGCAAACTCATGTTCTCCACGATACCGAGGATTGGCACTTCGACTTTTTGGAACATTTTCAATCCTTTACGGGCGTCCAATAAAGCAATGTCCTGTGGTGTCGTGACAATGATCGCCCCGCTCACGGGAATCTTTTGCGCCAGCGTCAACTGTACGTCGCCCGTTCCCGGCGGCAAATCGACGACGAGATAATCCAACTCTTTCCATTGCGTATCGTTCAACAGCTGCTCCAACGCCTGGGTCACCATCGGTCCACGCCAAATCATCGGCGTGTCTTCCTCGACCAAAAATCCGATGGACATGGCTTGGATACCGTGCCCTTCCATCGGCTCCAAGGTCTTGCCATCTTTGGAATCGGGTTGTCCGTGAATGCCCAACATGCGTGGCTGGCTCGGACCGTAAATATCCGCATCCATGATCCCGACTCTCGCGCCTTCCGCCGCCAGCGCCAACGCCAAATTGACCGAGGTCGTGGACTTGCCGACGCCGCCTTTTCCCGACGCGACCGCAATGATGTTCTTGATGCCGGTCATCGGCTTTAAGCTTTTCTGTACCGCATGCGTAACGATCTTCCAATCCACCTCGACCGTCGCGTGGGTAACATTGCTCAGGCGCTCCAACTTGGCCTTCACTTCGCCACGGAGTTGCTCCGCATAGCTTTTGGCGGGATAGCCGAGCTGCACATCGACCGTGACCCGGTCGCCGTCGATACGAATGTCTTTTACATGCTCGGCTGTCATCAGGTCTTTACCGAGATGCGGGTCTTCAATCTCGCGCAGGGCCGTTTCAATCTGCAACCGGGATACCTCGCTCATGATGCTCTTCTCCTCAATTCAACTCGTGACATCGTCTTTGCGATAGCACATCGCACATGGCTTACCAAAAACGCAGATCATGTTAGAGTGCATCACTTTAAAACGAGCTGCCGGGTAAGCGTCTGACGTGATTCTACCGCAAGCGACGGCAAGATAGGCCAGATGAGCATTGTGGTAATTGCCTTGATGGCAATCATGCCAAGGCGTGGCCGGTCACGACAACGGCAATCGGCGTGTTTACGCACCCGGGCGAACCAATCAGCCGCGACGAGTTGCCGTTAGGCTCCACGCACTGGTACCGTATCGTGCCACGCCGGTAATCGACCCCTTATGACCTGCCGCGAGCGAACTGCCGAACATGTCGAATCATCACCGCACCATCCTGGTCACCAGCGCCCTACCCTACGCCAATGGGCCGATTCATCTCGGCCATCTGGTCGAATACATCCAAACCGATATTTGGGTCCGCTTCCAACGGCTACGCGGTCACGATTGCCGCTACGTCTGCGCCGACGACGCCCACGGCACACCGATCATGCTACGAGCGCAGCAAGAAGGCGTCAGCCCCGAAACGCTCATTGCAAGATTCAGTGACGAGCACCAAGCCGACTTTCGGGACTTCCTTATTCGATTCGATCAATACCATAGCACCCATTCGCCCGAGAATCGGTACTTCGCCAATTTGATCTATAGCCGACTTCGTGATGGTGGCCACATCACACGCCGCGACGTCGAACAAGCCTATGACCCAGTGGCACAGATGTTTTTGCCGGATCGTTTCATCAAAGGCCAATGTCCGCGCTGTCAAGCACCGGGCCAATATGGCGACTCCTGCGAGGTCTGCGGTGCGACCTATGCCCCGACCGATCTGATCAACCCGGTCTCGGTGATCTCGGGTGCAACACCCGAGCGGCGCGTCTCCGAGCACTTCTTTTTTCGTCTCGCCGATTTCAAGGACATGCTCGAGAACTGGACTTGTTCGGGGCATCTACAGCCGGAAATCGCCCACAAGCTCAACGAATGGTTTAAGGCGGGTCTGCGAGATTGGGACATCTCCCGGGATGCGCCGTACTGGGGGTTTGAGATTCCCGACCAGCCCGGGAAGTATTTTTACGTGTGGCTGGATGCGCCAATTGGCTATATGGCCAGCACCCAGCAGTTGTGCGAGCGGGAGGGATTGGATTTCGATCGCTATTGGGCAGCCGCGGCCGAATCCGAGCTGTACCATTTCATCGGCAAGGATATTGCCTATTTTCACACGCTATTCTGGCCGGCGATGTTACACGGCGCCGGTTTTCGCAAGCCGAGCGCCGTCTATTGTCACGGCTTTTTGACCGTCAACGGCGCAAAAATGTCGAAATCACGCGGGACCTTCATCATGGCCCGTACCTACCTCAACCATCTGAATCCCGAATACCTACGCTATTACTTCGCGAACAAACTGGGGCCCGGGGTCGAGGACATCGACCTATCGCTCGACGATTTCCGCCAACGCGTCAATTCGGATTTGGTCGGCAAAGTGGTCAACATCGCGTCGCGCTGCGCCGGTTTCATCCATAAACACTCCGCCTCGCGGCTCGCCGAGAAGTTGCCAGACCCGGAGCTTTACCAAACCATGGTCAACGCCGGCGAGCAAATCGCCGCCCATTTCGAGGCCCGCGAATACGGCCATGCGACCCGCGAAATCATGACCCTGGCCGACCTGGCCAATCAGTACATCGACGATGCCAGACCGTGGGTATTGATCAAATCGCCCGACAGCGCGGATCAAGTCCAAGCGATCTGTACACAGGGACTGAACCTGTTTCGGGCCATCGTCACCTACCTCAAACCCATCCTCCCCGAACTGGCCCACAAGTCCGAAACCTTCCTGCAATCGCCGCAATTGAGCTGGGCAACGGTCGCGCACCCGCTTCTCGACCAAACGATCGCGCCGTTTCAACCGCTACTCACACGGATCGAACCCGAACAAACCGACGCATTATTGCAAGAGGCGAAAAGTACCATGCCAGAAGCGACGAACCCATCCGCCGAAAGCGCCCCAACCGCATTGCAGGAAAACCCGATCGCACCGGAAATCACCTTCGACGACTTCGCCAAAATCGACTTGCGCATTGCCCGCATAGCCCATGCCGAACACGTCGAAGGCGCCGGCAAACTGCTGCGACTCACCTTAGACATTGGTGGTGAAACTCGCAATGTCTTCGCTGGGATCAAGGCAGCCTACGCACCCGAGGATCTGCTCGGTCGACTGACCGTCATAGTCGCCAATCTCGCCCCACGCAAAATGCGCTTCGGCGTCTCGGAAGGCATGGTCCTGGCCGCAGGGCCCGGTGGACCGGACTTGTTCATTCTCAGCCCCGATGCCGGCGCCGCTCCCGGCATGCGTGTCAAATAGACGAAAAGCCTCGGCGGTACCTGCCCGGTACGGCAATGCAACCGCCGACCCAACCCTTGCGGATGCAGTCTCGGGGCGAAGTCACGGGACAAACATCACGGCACTTCAATCAACCGACCGAGGCTGCATAACAAATTCCGTCTCTTCCAGATCGCCATCAACCGCTGCGCGCACCCCACCAAGACCCGCCATGCGCTTGAGCAAATAGCCTGCCATCATCCCGATCATCGGCTCGTTCCGGTTTTCGATCGCCGTCACCAGTCGGTCAGTCACAATTCGGCAGCGTTGCTCGACGGTTGGATGTTGCAACCAAACGCGTCCCATTTGGCACCCCCGCTCAAAATCCACATCCATCTTTTCGAAATACCCTTCGGCCGTCGCCAGCCATTGCTCCGGAATATCGAGTTCAACGAGTTGTTCACCAATAAAGACATTGAGTTGCATGGGCACTGCCTCACCTTGTTGCGCTATGAGATGTTGCAAACGTTTTTGCACAAAAGTCTGTTCTGCCCCTATCCCCCGCGGGGGATAGGGGCACAAGAACTTAAGAAACGATTGCAATTTCCGTTTGCGGTGAACGCCATTGTCTGCCAGCACTCCCCTTGCGGCACTATCTCGGGCGGATAGTCGGTAATGCATGCATCGGTCAACGCAATACCGTGAAAACCACGGGGACGCACGAAGCGGTTTCTTGGTACAATCGGCTAAGCAAGTGGCGACGGCAGACGGTCTGACCAACCCCGAGCGCTGCAAATCCAATGACCCCCTGACTCCCCGAAGCGATGCCCATCGATAATCCGATCCTGTTCGCCGCGGCATTGGCCGCCGGCATGTGGCTGCTGGTGCTCATGTTGCCTTGGCAACCGTGGCGCAACCGCGAAGTACTCGATAGCGAACCGACCTCGTCGACCCACGATCTTACCTCAATCACGGTCTTGATTCCGGCTCGCAATGAAGCGACGGTGATCGGTCGGACCTTGCAAGCGCTCGCGCATCAAGGCGAGGGGATACGCGTCATTTTAGTCGACGACCATTCCAATGATGGGACGGCAGCCATCGCCAGACACGCCAAAATCCCTCACTTGACCGTCATCAGCGCCGATCCACTCCCGCCAGGCTGGACCGGCAAACTGTCAGCCTTGGAACAAGGCCGCCAGTTGGTCAGCACGCCTTATACGCTGTTGCTCGACGCCGATATCGAACTCGCACCAGGGCTACTTTCAACCTTGTACGCGAAAAGTCAAACGGAAGGTCGACCGTTTTTGTCTTTGCTTGCCGTACCGAGCCTACAGAACCGCTGGGAACGCCTGCTGATGCCCGCCTTCGTTTTCTTCTTCAAACAACTATACCCTTTTGCTTTGGCCAATCGTCCGGGACATTTCCTCGCCGCTGCAGCCGGTGGCTGTATCTTGTTGGAAACACGGATTTTGCAAGACATCGGTGGCTTTAAGACACTGCACAATGCCTTGATCGACGATTGCACGTTAGCCACCCGGGCCAAACGAGCCGGCTACAACACCTGGATCGGCCTCACGCACTCGGCCAGAAGTTTGCGCCCGTACCCGGATCTTGGCGCCATCTGGCACATGGTCGCACGCACTGCTTTCACCCAGCTTCGCTACTCCATCGCGTTGCTCCTGCTTTGCACTGTTCTGATGCTGGTTCTGTTCGCCGCCCCCGTCATCAGTGTGTTGCTGCCAAGCGCCGATGTCGGCACTCGAATCACGGGACTTTTGGCTTATGTCGCCATGCTCTGCGCCTATTGGCCGACGTTGCGGTTCTACGGCAGACCCGCCGCGTGGGCATTGACCTTGCCGTTGACCGGACTCATGTTTCTGGCCATGACCTGGACTTCGGCGATACGTTATTGGCGGGGACGACGCTCGCAATGGAAAGGGCGGATTTACGAACGGGAGCAGATTGGTCAAACCCGACGAAGGTAGCCAGTCACAACTAGAACGGCAAGCAATCGTTGCATAAGCTCTGGTGCCCCTTCCCCCGCGGGGGAAGGGATTCTGTCGACCGATTCTGCGAAAACTCGTTGCGACAATTCATCACTGCCTAACAGGATTGCAAACCAGCGACGCTACAAACCAATGAGCTCGGCGTGAACGCCCTGCTCTTGCACACAAGCGAGGATCGCATCGCTATTCACCCGGTCCGGATTGTACTCGACGACCAGCAAATGCGGTTTTTCGTCACGGCTCACAGCCGCCACCACTCCATCAAGTGCACGCAGTTTGTCTTGCATCACCTCGCGCGATGCGTGATCGATGTTCTCGTCGATATGCAGGGTGACGTCCACCATTTTGATATCGCTCATGAATTCCCCTTGTCGGAAGGTCACTGAAACGGATGCCCAACGCTGGCGACAATCGACACACATAACCTGCGACATCGCCATACCGTGATTATGGACCAAGCGGTCGTCGATAACAGGGAACCGAGGCAACACTCGCCACAATTCGCCGGCCAGGCCATTGCGCTTCAGGCCGTCCGCGTCACTGAACCGAGGCCTCGGCTCTCTCCCGAGCCTGCCAAACGATGCGCTCATCGCTTGGCAATGCCAGAACGACTTCCGTCATCTTCGCATCGGCTGACACAACGTCGCGAGCATCGAGCCGAGTCAAAAGCCGTTCGCCAAACCGCTGCCACCACCGCCACACCCCCGTCGGCAAGTGCAAACGCAGTGACAACACGGAATTCGGCGTGGCTTCTGTGTCGCTGACCGGTCGCCAGTCAGCTGTTATCGGACCATAGTTCGACGCGGCGGCAAAGTCTCCCTCAACCCAGCCGGCGCCGGTCCAACCGCTCGGTTCCCGCACGAGTGACCAGTCCAATTGCATGGCAACCCGCAAGCCATCGAAAACCACGTACGGTATGGAACGATTCTCCAACCGACGCACCCACAAAGCCATGTCCCCCGCCAACTGCACGACGCCCTGCCGGGGCAGATGATCTGCGGCGACGTCACTGCGCGTCCGCTCGCTCAGCCGCACATCCGCATCAACACGCAAGCCCAGCCCTCGCGCCCGCGACGCCCAACCACCCTCGTTCCAATCGAGTTGGTCGACTGCCACCACCGTCGCCAGCGTGCATCGCGCCCGCTCAGACCAACAGTCACGCCCATGCAAGTGGGTTGCGATACGCACGTGTTCGCCGAGCAGCTCCACAGTCCCACCGCCGCAATCCAGTTGACCGAACGAGACCACCAACGACAACCGATCCCGCCGATATCGACCGCGCAACGCAACATCGCCAATCCTGCACATATACCCCGAGGGCAAAGCCACCTCCCACCGCGGTAAAGCGAACCTCACCTGCGTCGACAGGATCGATCGCATCCCACCAAGTTGCGTGTTGGCAGAGAAATCGGCACCGCTTGGCCAATCGCAAAGGCCGTCATTTAGGCCGTTCGGCGAAACATGCAGATCCACAGAAGGCATTCGCCAAGCATGGACCACGCGGCCCTGCGCATGCAGACTTACACCGGTTTCTCCAATCCACTCGACCACCAAATCCGACGTCATCCAACCCGGCGAAAATTGCAGGCTTAGGCCCGGTAGCGACATCGCGAGATTGCGGATCTCCGTTCGCACGATCTGTCCATGAACCAACGGCAACGCTAACGTCAGCAGCATGACAACCAAGGCCGCAATAAAAAACCACCATAGACATCGGCACCTTCGGCACAAATGGGTCTACCTCACCGGCCAGTCGATTGCGCCAACCGACACCTGGGGAATATCGGCAAAGGACTCAACACACATGGAGAGAATTGCAACAACTACAGTGGAAAATCACAAAGATTTCGCTGACTTAAGGCTATCACAACACTGGCAACGCATTCGACTAATGATCGAAACTTGAGCTTGATTCCCTCACGCTCAACGGCATCGCCTGGACATCATGCATCATGCAAAACTGTTGTACAGTCAAAGGATCAGCCCAAGCAATCACACGCTTTTGCTGACGGTCCACACTAATCAAACTTTTTGACCATGCCGAAAGAACTGCTGATAATTTCATGGTTTCGTCAACCTGAAAAAGAAAGGGTTTTTGCATCGTATTCAGAGTATTCATGGCAACTCCCTCGTTGCTTGGGTAGATCGATTCGACTTGAGCATAAGCAAGTCTTGACCAAGGTTTTGTGACAAATTGCCGAAACAAGACGGCAATGAGACGAAAGGTACTAGCCCGTCGATCAATGGGAGACCCCTGTTTGCTACCCAGGCGCGGGTCGCCTTCGCGCGCCGCGACCAGCCGCATCGGGACAATCACACCGGTTGCTTGGCGGGCAGGCAACTCGCTGGCAAGCATTGCCCCTGACATCCCGACACGAATTTCCCGTCGCAGGATCCGAACAAAATATCACCAACAATCCATTCAACATCGAAAAACGTTCGAAAAAGCCGGGCTCTGCTGATAGGTCGCCTGTTACCAGCGGATCGAAACCGGACTTTTGCCATCCGGGTTCGGACCCTACGCGATCTATCGGCTTTTCTAATGCATTACACGCGCCAACCTCCGCGGTATCGTTGGAGCACGGTGAAGGCCCGATCCCAATCGCCTCGCCAATGCAAAAACGCCAAAGGTTGCCGATCGAGCACCAGCCACCGACGTAGGATCGGTTTCGCCAGCCTTTTGCAACCCTGCAAACAGACCGTCAGTCGCTGCTACAGCGACGCCATTACCGTTTACGTCGCTTGTAACCACCGCCGCAAAGTCACGCGCGCTTCCACCACGCCCAACTTGTTCAAGGCAGAAAACAACGAGATCGATTGCCCCGGGTAGATGTTGTTCAATTCCTGCTGCGCTTTGCTAAGCGTTTGAGCTGCCGCCCCTCGGCCAAGCTTATCGGTTTTGGTGAGGAGAATGTGCACCGCCAACTCACGTGCCGTCGCATAATCGAGTAAGCGTCGATCGTGCGGCGTCAACGGGTGCCGAATGTCCATGGTGACCAGCAGTCCGCATAGGCTTTGCCGCTGCGCAAAATATTGATCCAACAACACTTGCCACGCTGCTTGTACCGCCGCGGGAACGCGCGCGTAGCCATAGCCTGGTAGATCGATCAAGCGCTGCGTCTCACTCAACCGAAAGATATTCAACGTCTGCGTACGGCCAGGCGTCTTGCTGGTCCGGGCCAATCCTTTGTGGTCGCAGATTGCGTTGATTGCCGAAGATTTACCGGAATTGGAGCGCCCGGCAATCGCAACTTCACGCCCAACATCCGGATCGAGCTGCTCGATATGCGCAACGCTTTTGCGATAGGTGACGGCGGCAAAGGGATTTTCTCTTTCGTTCATCGGTCTTTAAGTCAGGTTCGCGGTGGCAAAACGGCTCGACACATCGGTGTCGAGAAGGCTGCGCTGACGCTTACCCGCCCGGATTGGGCTTTGCTGCGCCCGCGCTGGGTGTGGTATATACCCGTTGCACCGTTTGCATGGTCCCGGCACTTGGGCTCGGGACGCCAAAAAAGAGTTATCGTTCGAGGAGTCGCTTCCCATGAAAGTCGTTGTTGTTCTCGTTTCCTGCCTCATGCTGGCCCAATTCGCCGCGGCGGATGTTGGCCCTGGTGGCGATGCTGCAGCTGGCCAGGCCAAGGCCGCTCAATGCGCTGCTTGCCACAACATGGACGGCAACAGTACTATCGCAGCCTACCCGACAATCGCCGGGCAACACGCCAATTATCTCTACAAACAATTGCGTAACTTCAAGGCGCAAGAGCGCCAGAACGCCATCATGTACGCCCAAGTGTTGTCGTTGAGCGACACGGATTTCAAGAACCTGGCAGCTTACTTCTCGCAACAGGCGCTCAAGCCGATGGAAGCACCGGCGAAGGCCGATGTGGCACTCGGCGAGCGCATGTACCGCCTGGGTAATCCCAAAACCGGGGTGGCGGCTTGCAGCGGCTGCCATGGTCCGAACGGTGCGGGTAACCCGGCCGCAAATTTCCCTCGAATTGCCGGCCAACATCCAGAATATACCGCAAGTCAGCTTGGTATGTTCGCGAGTATGCAACGGGCCAACGATGCCGGGCAAATGATGCGTAACACCGCAGGCAAACTCAGCGAAGCCGAAATCAAAGCGGTGTCGGCGTACTTGGCGGGCTTGCGCTAGGCCATGCTGAGGAACAATTGGATGACCAAGATCAGCGTGGGTATGAGCGTTTGGCGACGTTCCGCGGTGCTCGGCTTGCTACTTTCGTTGCTGATTAGCGGGGGCTGGAGCAGGGCCGAGTATGAAGCCAATAAGGATTACATGACGTTACCGGCAGCCGCTCCGGTTGATGTCGAGACCGGTGAAGTCGAGGTCGTGGTTTTGTTCTGGTATGGCTGCGGGCATTGCTTCCGGTTCGAGCCCAAAGTCTCGGCATGGTCCGAGCAACTGCCGAGCGATGTCGTGGTGCGGCGAATGCCGTTGGCTCTGAGTTCGCGGTGGGAGCTGTTTGCCAAGGTTTTTTATGCGGCCGACGCGCTCGGTGTGCTTGATCAGGTACACTTGCCGTTGTTCCGGGCGATTCACGAAGAACGACAAAGGTTGTTTACCGCCGAGGCCTTGACGGCTTTTTGTGCCAAGCAAGCTGGCCTGGAACAAGCCGTGGTTGCCGATGCCATGGATTCGCTTTACGTGCAGGCAAGGCTCGCCCACGACCAGCGGTTGGCGCGGTTATATCAGGTCAATAGCGTGCCGAACATGGTTGTACAGGGCAAATACCTCGTCAGCGCGAGCACGGCCGGTAGTCCCGATCGTGCGCTTGAGGTGGCTGAATTCCTGGTAAACCGCGAACGGACGAAACCACAAACCTCTACGCCAATGATGCCGGAATAACGGGCCAATGACCCGTGGTTGTACTTGCGCCGGTGTTACCGATCGGAGGACCAAGCGCAGATGGCGCGTGATGATCAAATCGGGAAAAAGCTGCGACATCTCGAATCGCAGCTTCGGGATACCCACCAACAACTCGCCTCGTGTCGACAGCAGGAAGATGCGTTGCGGCGGATTAGCCGACGTTTGGCTGTTGCCGCTCAGGGACGCGACGATGAGCTCGACCGTTTGCTCGATCATGTCAATGAGTCGGTGCGCCGGGATGCAACCGAGCAACAGCTGGAGCGACTCGCTCAAGATCTGTCCAAGGCTGTGATGGTACTCGAGGACTTCCCCGCGAAAGCGCGAGTCCTGTGCGCACGGCGGTTGGCCGCCGCGGTCCATTGGCCGAACGGTTTTATGACTGCGGCGACCGAGTTGGCGCTCGCCAAGGACGCGGATCCGATCGGGGAACTCAGCGATTTGATCAATCGCGCCCTCGCCTATGACGGAAGCAGCGGAAAGGAGGGCGGAATCGGTCAATTGTTCGGACGATTGCTTCGCCGTGGCCACGGCGCGGATACGCCGGCGGCAGCCGACGAGGAAGCTGCAGAACGTGGCGACACGGACGAGGCACCGCCGGATCGTGACGACGATTGTCGCGTGCCGGTTCAGGAAGCGTTACAGGAATTGGTCGAGCGGTTACCGTTGACGGCGGAGTTGGATCGAGAGGTCGAGTCGATCAAAGACAAGCTCGTTACCGGCGATGACGCAGATACCCGACTAGCGGTAAGGGGGTTAGCCGATCTGTTTACCCGCATTCGTGCCGATGCGCGTCGAGAAATCGCCGAGTACCGGGGTTTGCTCGGTGACGTGTCGACCAAGTTGGGGTTGTTGGATAAGCTGTTGTCGCAGGAGTTTGCGAGTCAAGAACAATACCAGGACAACACCCGTTCGATGGAAGCGCTGGTGGACGGACAAATTGGCGATATGCGCAACCATATCGAGGCAATCGACGATCCGGCAACGTTGCGCGCGGTCTTGAACGAACGCCTGGAAACGCTCAGCGGTCATTTTCATGCTTTTCGTCAGTCCGAGGAACAACGTTTGCACGAGGCCCTGGAACGGGCCACCGAGATGCGTGAGCGGGTCAGCGAGCTGGAGCAGGAAGCTGAACAGATGCGCCAGAGCATGGAACACGAGCGCAACAGAGCGAGTACCGACAGTTTAACCGGGCTACCCAATCGCTTGCAGATCGACGAGCGTGTCGCGGCCGAATTCGAACGCTACAAACGATACAAGCAGCCGCTGAGCATAGTGGTGTGGGACGTCGACTACTTCAAACGGATTAACGACCGATTCGGCCACAAAGCCGGCGACAAAGTTTTGCGGATCGTGGCACGCAAGCTTGCGGAGCGGGCTCGAACTACGGATTTTGTCGGGCGTTACGGGGGCGAGGAGTTCCTCATGCTGCTGATCGGGACCAACGGTCAAGATGCACTTCAGGTGGCGGACGAGATTCGTCAAACCATCGCGGATTGCCGCTTTCATCACCGTGAATCACCGGTGCTCGTGAGCATCTCCGGCGGTGTGGCCGAGTTTACCGACAATGACGATCCAGAGTCCGTGTTCGAGCGCGCCGATGCGGCCATGTATCGGGCCAAGCAGGCCGGACGCAATTGCTGTATCTTGGCGGCGTCTTCATAGCGGTGAATAACCGAGCGGCGAAACGCTTCCCTCCCCCAATAGCGAACTGCGGCCATCCATGGCCGGTACCGACCATGTCGTACTGCCGTTACTCCGGTACGGGTGGCGGGGCCGGTTGCGAGTCGCGCTGTGGCGTCGGCGGGTTTGGGTAAGCGTAGGACGGATAGCACAAACTTGGGGTATGAACATACATCGGATTAACTCATACTTTCTCG
>CAZWQC010000003.1:20698-23326 GCA_964635785.1 uncultured Ectothiorhodospiraceae bacterium | reverse complement strand
ATGGTTGCACGGTGCTTTGCCGTTTGTCGTGGATATGTTAAAGCCGCAAGGATACGAAGCTCTTACGCCGCTGGCAATCGTTGCCGCGCTAGAAAGTGATCACCGCGCCGCCTAAGCAGTGCATGCCGCGATAGAAAACCACCGATTGGCCGGGAGCGATAGCCCACTGTGGGTTGTCGAAGCGTACTTCCCAGTGACCGTTGTGATGTCCGTGTACGGTACAGGGTTGTTGGGTCTGGCGATAGCGAATTTTGGCTTCGCAGCGCAGTGGCGATTGTTCGGGGGGGGGGTCGATCCAATGCGGGGGCTCGCATCGCAAGCTGGTGCGATATAACAACGGATGGCCGTGTCCCTGCGCGACGACCAAGCGATTCTCGTTCAGATCCTTTGCGGCCACGTACCAGGGTTCGCCACTGGTATGGCGTAAACCACCGATGCCAAGGCCTTGGCGTTGGCCGATGGTGTAGTACATCAGTCCGACGTGCTCGCCGAGCACATGGCCATCCGGATCACAGATCGGCCCCGGTTGGTGGGGGAGGTAACGCGTGAGGAAATCGGCAAAGCGGCGCGGGCCGATAAAGCAAATCCCGGTACTATCCTTTTTTGCGTGAATCGGTAGCCCAAGCGCTCTGGCTTGAGCTCGGACTTGGGTTTTCTGCCATTCGCCCAAGGGAAACAGGCTTGGGGCGAGTTGGGTTTGGTCGAGGGTGTGCAAGAAATAGCTTTGATCCTTGTTCGGATCGGTGCCTTGCCATAGCTGAACGGAGTCGTGCTGGAGGTGTCGTCTGGCATAGTGACCGGTTGCGATAAAGTCGGCGCCAAGATTGACCGCGTGCTCCAAGAAAGCGCGAAATTTGATTTCCTTGTTGCACAGGATATCCGGATTGGGAGTCCGCCCGGCGCGATACTCGGCCAAGAACAACGTAAATACGCGGTCCCAGTACTCGGTGGCGAAATTGACCGTGCGCAGCGGGAGCTCAAGGCGATGACAGACTCGGCGTGCATCCGCAAGGTCTGCGGCAGCGGCGCAATAGGCTTGCGTATCGTCTTCTTCCCAGTTCTTCATGAATACGGCCGTGACGTGATAGCCCTCTTGCTGTAAGAGCCAGGCCGCGACGGCGGAATCAACCCCGCCGGAGAGGCCGACGATGACATGCTTGTGGGAGGTAAAATGGGTCATGGGTCATGGGTCATGGGTCATGGGTCATGGGTCATGGGTCATGGGTCATGGCGATGTTTGCGCGTGCTATGAGAGCACGTCGATGCAAAGCGCCAAGGGATAGCGGCGGCCAGCAAGGTAATCCTTGACGGCGCGTAACACCAGCGGGGACCGCAGGCGTGAGCTGGCGGCCTCGATCTCGGCCAAGCTCAGCCATAAACAGCGCTCGATGCCGACATCCAAAGGCCGCTCGGGATCGAATCCGGTGACCTGACCACTGAATGCAAAACGTAGGTAGGTTTGCTCGCTGTGTGTCGGGAACCAACGATAAATACCGATCAAAGCGTCCGGCTTGAAGTGGTAAGCGGTTTCTTCAAGGGTTTCGCGGACTGCGGCTTCGATGAGGCTCTCATCGGGGTCGAGATGGCCGGCCGGTTGGTTGATCACCAGAGGGCTGTCGCTGGCGAGTCGTTCTTCGACGAACAGGAATCGGTCGTCCTGTTCGACGACGGCGGCGACGGTCACATGTGGTTTCCAAATCATGGCGTTGCCTTAATGGATCTTTGACAATCGGCCAATGGCTTGCATTTGCCGATGTCATCGTCATGCCTTCCCATCTCCCGTTGGGGAGAGGGCTGTTGTCTCGCGTACCGCGAGGAAATCATGCTATAACTGATCGCGGTTTCGAGCATATCAGAATTGGGCGGATGATTCCCCCACCCCTGCGGCGCCTGGGTAGGTGCAATAACGTATTGATTGTTGGAGTGACTATGGGCTACGAGAAGCTGCGTGTTCCGGCGAACGGGGCGGCTGTTACCGTCGGTGCTGAGCATACCTTGCAAGTACCCGATCACCCGATTATTCCGTTTATTGAAGGTGATGGCATCGGCACCGATGTTACCCCGGTGATGCAGCGGGTGGTTGATGCCGCTGTTGCGCGTGCCTATGGTGGCAGTCGCAAAATCGAATGGATGGAAGTCTATGCGGGGGAGAAAGCGCATCGGTTGTACGGCGGGACCACCTGGTTGCCCGACGAAACCCTCGCTGCCATGCGCGATTTTCTGATCGCGATCAAAGGTCCCCTGACAACGCCGGTTGGCGGCGGTATCCGTTCGTTGAATGTCGCCTTGCGGCAAACGTTGGACCTCTACGTTTGTTTGCGGCCAATTCGCTACTTTCCCGGCGTTCCAAGTCCGGTTTGCCATCCGGAACGCACGGATATGGTGATTTTTCGGGAGAACACCGAGGATATCTATGCCGGTATCGAGTGGGCAGCGGACAGTGCCGAGGCCAAGCAACTCATAGCGTTTTTGCATGACACACTGAAGGTGTCACAGATTCGCTTTCCGGGCAGCAGCGGTATTGGGATCAAACCGGTTTCTCGGGAAGGCACCGAGCGCCTGGTGCGCAAAGCGATTCAATATGCCATCGAGACCCAACGGCCGTCGGTGACGCTGGTGCACAAAGGC
>CAZWQC010000003.1:18988-20688 GCA_964635785.1 uncultured Ectothiorhodospiraceae bacterium | reverse complement strand
GGCAACATCATGAAGTTCACCGAGGGTGCGTTCCGGGACTGGGGCTACGCGTTGGCCCGTGAGGAGTTCGGTGCGATGCCGCTCGAGGGCGGTCCGTGGCTGCAATTTTTTCATCCGCAAACGGGCGCGCCCATCATCATCAAAGATGTCATCGCCGATGCCTTTTTGCAGGAAATTCTGATCCGTCCGCAAGACTATAGTGTTGTTGCCACGTTGAACCTAAACGGCGACTATATTTCGGATGCGTTAGCGGCCCAAGTGGGGGGTATTGGTATTGCGCCAGGAGCGAACTTATCGGATACCGTGGCGTTGTTCGAAGCAACCCATGGTACGGCCCCGAAGTTGGCGGGTCTGGATGTCGTGAACCCGGGCTCATTGATTTTGTCTGCGGAAATGATGCTCCGTCATCTTGGCTGGGTGGAAGCGGCCGATCTCATTATCAGTGGGATGCAGGGCGCGATCGCGGCGGGTCGAGTCACCGAAGATTTTGCTCGCCTGCGTCCGGGTTCTGAAAGTATCAAGTGTTCGGCATTCGGCAACGAGGTGATCGCTGCGTTTGACGCTTGACAACGACGGATTTTGCATGAAACGCTTGAGTTGGAGGCTGGTCTGAGGGTGCTAGGTGGGGTCGGTCCGGTAGCGACAGAACGGGTTTATTGGAGAGGCAAGCGATATCGATCCGGTTTGGGGCGACCGAACGAGTGAGTTGATGGCATGGCACGGGAACAAAAACAGGATCACGGAACGGGGACTGCGATCAAGGAGGCGAAGCCGGCGCTCAAGCGGCCGCCGATGTACAAAGTCGTGCTGTTGAACGACGACTATACACCGATGGAGTTCGTTGTCGTGGTGTTGGAGCGGTTTTTCGGAATGAGCCGGGAGAAAGCGACGCGGATTATGTTGGCGGTACACATGCAAGGACGCGGCGTGTGCGGCATTTTTACGCGGGACGTCGCGGAGACCAAGGTCGAACAAGTCAATCAATTTGCGCGGGATAACGATCACCCGTTGCTTTGCACAATGGAAGCGGCCTGAAGCTATGTTGAACAAAGAACTCGAATTTTCGCTGAATATGGCGTTCAAGTCAGCGCGTGAGCGACGGCATGAGTTCATCACTGTCGAGCACCTGTTACTTGCGCTGACGGAGAATCCCACGGCTGCCGACGTTTTGCGTGCCTGTGGTGCCGATGCCGATGGACTGAGGAAAGAATTGAGTCGGTTCATCGAGGAAAACACCCCGAAACTGCCCCCGCAAGACTCGCGGGATACGCAGCCGACTCTCGGTTTTCAGCGGGTATTGCAGCGGGCTGTGTTCCATGTGCAATCGTCGGGCAAAACCGAAGTGACCGGGGCGAACGTCCTGGTTGCGATCTTCGGCGAGCAAGAGTCGCAAGCCGTATATCTTCTGAACCGTTCTGAAGTCACCCGTCTGGATGTGGTCAACTACATTTCGCATGGCATCTCGAAGATCGGCGAAGAGGATGCGGCCGAGGAGAGCCCGGCGGGTAGCGATGGCGAGGGTGGCGAAGAGGAGGGACGCAACAACCCGTTGCAGAGTTTCGCCACCAATCTGAATCACCTTGCTCGCATTGGCAAGATCGATCCGTTGATCGGGCGCGAGCAGGAAATCGAGCGGACCATGCAAACGTTGTGTCGGCGGCGTAAGAACAATCCGCTATTGGTGGGCGAGGCCGGTGTCG
>CAZWQC010000003.1:12953-18978 GCA_964635785.1 uncultured Ectothiorhodospiraceae bacterium | reverse complement strand
GCCATCGCTGAGGGTTTGGCGAAGAAGATTGTTGATCAGGAAGTGCCTGAAGTATTGGGAAAAGCCGTGATCTATGCCTTGGATCTCGGCGCGTTGGTGGCGGGGACAAAATATCGTGGTGATTTTGAGAAGCGCTTGAAGGCTGTACTCAATCAACTGCGCAAAGAGAAGAATGCAGTTTTGTTCATCGACGAAATCCATACCGTGATCGGAGCCGGTGCGGCATCCGGCGGGGTCATGGATGCCTCGAATTTGATCAAGCCGATGTTGGCGAGCGGGGAATTGAAATGCATCGGTTCGACGACTTACCAGGAATTCCGAGGTATCTTCGAAAAGGATCGGGCTCTGGCACGGCGATTTCAGAAAATTGATGTACCGGAACCGTCGATCGACGAAGCCTATGAGATTTTGCGCGGATTGAAGTCTCGGTTCGAGGACCATCACAGCATTCGTTACACCAACAAGGCGTTGCGGCTGGCCGTGGAGTTGTCGGCGAAATACATCAATGATCGACATCTACCCGACAAAGCGATCGACGTCATCGACGAAGCGGGGGCAAAACGTCGGTTGCAACCCGCCGAGACGCGCAAGAAAACGATTACGTCCGAGGATGTGGAAGCCATTGTTGCAAGCCTGGCGCGGATTCCACCAAAACAAGTGTCGACCTCGGATATGGATGTTCTGAAGAATCTTGAACGCAATCTCAAACTGACGGTATTCGGCCAAGACCAGGCGATCGAGACATTGGCTGCGGCAATGAAGATGGCGCGGTCAGGTTTGCGGGACCCGGACAAACCGATCGGGAGCTTTTTGTTGACTGGGCCGACCGGGGTGGGCAAAACCGAAGTGACTCGGCAACTGGCGAAACTCCTTGGTATCGAGCTCATTCGTTTCGATATGTCCGAGTACATGGAGCGTCATACGGTGTCGCGGTTAATCGGTGCACCCCCGGGCTATGTTGGCTACGACGAAGGTGGATTACTGACCGAAGCCGTCATGAAAAACCCGCATGCCGTGTTGCTGTTGGATGAGATCGAAAAAGCTCACCCGGATGTGTTCAATTTGCTGTTACAGGTGATGGATCATGGCGCATTGACCGATACCAATGGACGCAAAGTCGATTTTCGCAACGTCGTTTTAGTCATGACAAGCAACGTCGGTGCTGAATCGATCAGCCGGCGACCGGTCGGGTTTACCGTCAGCGATCAGAGCAGTGATTACGCGGAAGCGGTCAAGCGCATGTTTACGCCGGAGTTTCGCAATCGGCTGGATGCCGTCGTCGGCTTTGCGGCGTTGGATCGGCGCACCGTCGAGCATGTGGTTGACAAGTTCTTGATCCAGCTGGAATCGCAACTCGAAGACAAAAACGTGACCATCAATGTCAGCGAATCGGCAAGATCATGGCTCGCCGATCGTGGCTACGATCCGGTGATGGGGGCTCGTCCCATGGCAAGAATGATACAAGATCACATTAAAAAGGCACTAGCCGAGGAAATCCTGTTCGGGCGGCTTGCCAAGGGGGGCAATGTTCGGATTGATGTGGCCGACGGTGAATTGCGATTCGAATACTCGTCACACAAGGAAACCGTCTCGTAGAACGGCTGACGCCAGGGACTGCGATGCCGTCCGTCACCCCATATCCCTTATTTGTTGCGGTAGGTGATCCGGCCTTTCGTCAAGTCGTACGGAGTGAGCTGGACCGTGACCCGATCGCCCGTCAAAATGCGGATGTAATGCTTGCGCATCTTGCCGGAGATGTGCGCGGTTACGACGTGGCCATTATCCAATTCAACGCGAAACACTGTGTTGGGGAGGGTTTCGATAACGTGACCATCCATCTCGATATGATCTTCTTTTGCCATGCTTACTCTTAGGGTTTGAAATTACGTGAGCCAAGAGTATGTTGAAGTTTGCTGCGCAATACAAGCGTTAGTTCGGGGCTGATTAGACTCAAATTGTTGGCTTTTCTGGTCGCGATCAATCGTTGTAAAGCGTTATCGTTCCCGACTCCTTGTGGGGGGTTGGGAGGGAGATCGACACCGTGTTTGCAACGATCGAAACAAGCGCTCAATCGGCAGTTTGATGTCCCGGCAGAGATGATCCGAGTCGCTTGCGCCAGGAGCCAACAGTAAAGTATTCTTCGCCAATTTGAAGTTCGCGCGGTGTGGGATTGCGGTCTAATGAGTGTCGCTATCGTTTTTCCGGGCCAAGGGTCGCAACGGCTTGGCATGTTGGCAGGGCTGGCGGAGGATTATCCGCAAGTGCGTGAAACCTTCCAGGAAGCATCCGATGTATTGCATGAGGATCTTTGGGCTTTGGCGCAAACTGGGCCAGAGGACGAACTGAACGAGACGGCGAATACGCAAGTGGTGATGTTGACCGCAGATGTTGCCGTGTGGCGGGTGTGGTTGGCACAGCAGGGTTGCAAACCGATCATCATGGCGGGACACAGCTTGGGTGAATATGCTGCTTTGGTCGGTGCCGGTGCGATATCGCTGGAAGCCGCACTGAGTTTGGTGAGGCAAAGAGCAAGTTTCATGATGGACGCCGCGCGCTCGGTGGATAGCTGCATGGCTGCCGTGATCGGTCTTGGCGATGCGGACGTTGCGGGTGTTTGTTCGGAAGCGAGCGCTCTTGGTTTGGTCGCACCAGCGAATTTCAATGCGCCAGGGCAGGTCGTTATTGCCGGGGTGGCTGCCGCGGTCGGCAAAGCCGAATCGCTGGCGAAAGCGCGAGGCGCAAAAAGAGTGGTGAGGTTGCCCATGAGTGTTGCCTCGCATTGCGAATTGATGCGAAGCGCGGCCGATCACTTGCTTGGGGTGCTGGAAGATGTTGAAATCACGCCGCCAGATATTGGGGTTGTGCAAAACGCCAGCGTCGGCGTGGCGGGTCCGGCTGTGGCGATTCGTGAAAACTTGGCAAACCAGTTGTTCCTGCCGGTCCGTTGGGTGGACACCGTCCGGGTGATTGTCGAGATGGGTGCGCAGGTGCTGATCGAGTGTGGTCCGGGAAAAGTGCTGACTGGGCTGAACCGGCGCATTGATCGTTCCGTTGGGGCCGTTTGTATCGAGGATTCGGCGAGTCTGGTGGAAGCAATGGCGTGGTGTGGGGGTTGAGGAATAATGGCGGAATTGGTGGCAGGTGTCGCGCTAGTGACCGGCGCGAGCCGTGGGATTGGGCAGAGTATCGCACAGGAACTGGCCCGCAATGGGGCAACGGTGGTGGGGACCGCGACAACGGAAACGGGTGCGAAGCGAATTCAAAATGATTTCGCGCAAGCGGGGTTGCAAGGGACGGGCATGGTACTGGACATTACCGATGTTGCGGGGATTCAGAACGTTGTGTCGAGAACCGAGGAAACGTTTGGCTCGATTGGTATTCTCGTCAATAATGCGGGGATTACGCGTGACGGATTGCTCCTGCGGATGAACGATGCCTCCTGGGATGATGTGATTGCGACGAATTTGTCTGCGGTTTATCGAATGTGTAAAGTCTGCTTACGCGCGATGAGTAAGGCGCGAAAAGGCCGAATTATCAATATCGCATCGGTCGTCGGTAGCACTGGCAATGCAGGACAATGCAACTACGCCGCAGCCAAAGCGGGGGTGATCGGCTTCACCAAGTCTTTGGCGCGCGAGGTCGCCTCTCGTGGCATCACCGTCAATGCGGTGGCCCCGGGCTTTATCGATACGGATATGACTCGTTCGCTCGACGATTCGCAGCGTGAGTCGCTGTTGGGACAGATACCGCTCGGTCGCTTGGGCGATGTGGTCGATGTGGCCAAGTCGGTGGTTTTTCTCGCCTCGACCGACGCGGGGTACATTACCGGAGAGACGTTGCATGTGAACGGTGGTATGTATATGGCCTGAACGCGTGGGGTTTCTGTCGTTTGGTTGGGTATCAAGGGAAAGTATACCGTTGACCTTGGTAATCGTTTTCGACCCGGATTTCTTTGAATGGTGTCTTTGCGCAGATTGCGGGAAGATTTCGTCCAGGTAAGGCCCGGTGCATGGCCGGCTCGATATTGAAACACTTGAGGGGATCACCTTTAAAATGAGTAGCATCGAAGAACGTGTCAAAAAAATTGTTGTGGAACAGCTCAGTGTCAAGGAGGAAGAAGTCACCAATGATGCGTCCTTTGTTGACGATCTGGGCGCCGATTCGTTAGATACCGTCGAGCTGGTCATGGCTTTGGAAGAGGAATTCGAGTGCGAAATCCCCGATGAAGAAGCCGAGAAGATCGCGACGGTGCAGCAAGCGATCGACTATATCAACGAGCACCAGTAGCGGCTGGGACGTTGTTTGGTCACGCTTGTCCGTGACTCGTCGGATTGTTGGCGGAGAACGCGAGTTTAATTCGTGTCGCGTGGATCGCATACCGCATGCGTGCATCGAATCCCGAAAAGGTGATGATGCCGTGCGGCGGGCGGTTCCATCGTTCGTTTGAGCTCGCGCAATTCTCCGCGTTGCTTAGCTGGGGTAATGTCTGTGTCTAGACGTCGCGTAGTCGTCACCGGTCTCGGAATTGTATCGTCGATAGGCAGCGATGTGCCGACGTTCTGGGGCCATCTCATCGGTGGTCGGAGCGGAGTTACTCGTATCGAGCGCTTTGATGTCTCAGAAATGGCTAGCAAAATCGCGAGCCAAGTGACGGATTTTGACGCGGATCGGTATGTTCCGCCGAAAGATCAGAAAAAGATGGATACGTTCATTCAGTTCGGGCTTGCGGCCGCGTCACAGGCGCTGGATGATGCCGGTTTCGAAGCTTCGGAGGCGCAGCGTGACCGGGTTGGTGTTGCGATCGGGTCCGGGATCGGGGGATTACCCGGGATCGAGCGCAACTACGATGCGATGCTTGCTGGCGGACCACGGCGTGTTTCTCCGTTTTTCGTGCCCGGCTGTATCACCAATATGCTGGCCGGTCAGGTATCGATGCGGTTTGGTTTCCGTGGCCCGAATGTGGCGTTAGTCACGGCTTGCACAACCGGGACGCACAATATCGGAGAAGCGGTTAGGTTGATTGCCTATGGTGATGCGGACGCCATGGTTGCCGGAGGTGCGGAAGCAACGCTGACCCCGTTGGGGCAGGCGGGTTTCTCTGCCGCACGGGCATTGTCGACACGTAACGACGATCCGGCGCGCGCGAGTCGGCCTTGGGATCGTGATCGGGACGGGTTCGTTCATGGCGAGGGAGCAGGCGTGTTGCTGTTGGAGGAATACGAGGCCGCAAAGGCCCGTGGTGCCGCGGTTTACTGTGAAGTGGTGGGTTATGGTATGAGTGCCGATGCCTTCCATATCACCCAGCCCTCACCAAATGGCGAAGGTGCTGCTCGGTGCATGCGTAATGCGTTGAACGACGCCAAGCTCAACCCGGACGATGTTGACTATATCAACGCTCACGGGACATCGACGGTTGTCGGTGATAAAGCCGAAAGTGACGGGATCAAAGCTGTGTTGGGAAGCCATGCCAGTCAAGTCGCGATTAGTTCGACGAAATCGATGATCGGTCATCTACTGGGCGCGGCCGGCGGCGTCGAGGCCGTAGCAACTGTGTTGACAATCAAGCACCAATTGATTCACCCGACGATCAATCTCGACAATCCGGAACCCGGGTGCGATCTCGATTACGTGCCGCATCGACCGCGTGAACGGCGGATTGACGTTGCATTATCGAACTCCTTTGGATTCGGTGGGACGAACGGAACACTGGTATTCCGACGGTTAACCTAGCACAGTGAAGCAAGCTACGATGATGCGCCTCTTGGTTGGTCTGTCGTTGTTGTTTGGGGCGCTCGGGTTGGTTGTCGTAGGTGTCGGCTACGAATGGTACCAATGGTGTGATCGGTCGATATCGCTCGAGGATTCGGGGATATTCGAGGTGCGCCCGGGCATGTCGGGCAAGGAGGTCGGACAAGCGGCGAAAACCCAGGGTTTTCTCACAAACGTTTGGTACTGGGATATCATGCTGCGGGTTGGCGGTCAGGGGCGGGCGATCCAGGCGGGTGTGTACGATGTGCCGGCGGGA
>CAZWQC010000003.1:7822-12943 GCA_964635785.1 uncultured Ectothiorhodospiraceae bacterium | reverse complement strand
TGACGCCGCGTGGACTTCTGTCGATGCTGGTGAGCGGGGAAACGCGCAAATACCGGCTCACCGTGACGGAAGGGCTGCGTTTCGACCAAATGCTCTCGCTGGTTCGTCATCACGAAGCCATCACAACGGTACTTCCCATGGAAGTAACGGCTTTACTCGAGGCGATCGGTTGTCGCCGGTCATCTCCGGAAGGTCTGTTTTTCCCGGACACCTATGTCTTTTCCGCTGGAACGACTGATGCGAGGGTGCTGCAACTTGCGCGAGCACGGATGGATGAGGTGATTGACGCGCTTTGGCCTCATCGTGATACCGATCTCCCTCTCAAAACGCGCTACGATGCCTTGATCCTGGCGTCGATCGTTGAGAAAGAAACCGGGGTTGCGGCCGAGCGGCCGCTGATCGCTGGCGTGTTCATCGAACGGCTTCGGCGTGGTATGCGGTTGCAAAGCGATCCCACGGTGATCTACGGGCTTGGTGCGGACTTCGATGGGAATTTGCGTCGACGCGATCTTGAGCGGGATACGCCGTACAATACCTACACGCGATTCGGCCTGCCGCCCACGCCAATCGCGTTGCCAGGGCGAGAGGCAATTGCGGCGGTATTGCAGCCGAAGTCGACCGATGCCTTGTATTTCGTTGCAAAAGGTGATGGTAGTCATGAGTTTTCCGCTAGTTATGCCGAGCATCGACAGGCTGTGCGTCGTTACCAGCGTGGCGGTCGCTAGCGTACGGCGTGTTTGGGCTCGACGGTGACGACGGAGTGTGGTGCGCGTTGCATTGGAAACTAACGCCGCGGTTCATCACATTCGAGGGTATCGAAGGTGCCGGGAAGTCGAGCTGTATTCGGATTGCGGCGAACTATCTGGAGCAGTGCGGGGTGCCGGTTACGCTGACGCGCGAGCCCGGGGGGTGTGAACTGGCGGAAGCGATCAGGGATGTGTTGTTGTCACCGAAGTGGTCGGGTATGGCGCAAATGACCGAGCTTTTGTTGATGTTTGCGGCAAGACATGAACACATCGAGCGGCGGATTCGACCCGCGTTGACTGCTGGACAATGGGTGTTGTGTGATCGTTTTACCGATGCGACCTATGCCTATCAAGGGGGTGGTCGGGGAATCGACGCAACCAGGATCGCCGTTTTGGCGCAATGGGTGCAAGCGACATTGCAGCCGGATCTGACTTTCCTGCTAGATGTGCCGGCAGATGTTGGTCTTTCGCGTGCTCGCCAACAGGGTGTGGCAGACCGGTTCGAGCAGGAAGACATCGCGTTCTTCCAACGAGTTCGCACATGTTACCTAGGGCTGGCAAAAGCTGAACCCGGCCGTTTTCGTGTGATCGACACGGTATCGTCGCTTGAATCGGTGACACTAGAGATGGTCAAGCACCTCGACGCGATGGTGGCGGCGAGTCGGCGTGCATGAGCCGCGGTGATGGCAAGGGGTTGAGTGGAGGTTGCCAATTCGGTGCGGCAAAGTTCTGTCCGGTGATGCCGGGACTTAACGAGATCGGCGAGCACGATGTTCGATGCGATCTCACCCATGTTGCCGGAGATTGGCGATACGGTTTGGCAATCGTCTCCGTTGGCAGCGTGCGACGCGTCAGGTCGGCGGCTGATGGGGGGTGAGTTGGCTCTGTTGCCGTGGCAATGGACCATGTGGGGCAGCCTAACTGAGCGACTGGGATCGCGAACGATGGCGCACGCGCTTTTGCTCACCGGTCGACCGGGATGCGGGCAGCGAGAATTTGCTGACGTCTTGATCAATGCGGCGCTGTGTCTTTGCCCGAATGATGAAGGCTGCGCCTGCGGTAACTGCAAGGCGTGTCATTTGGTTCGGGCTGGAACCCATCCTGATTTGTTGGTCGTGACCCAAAGTGGGGCGGGTGAGCAGATCAAAGTCGACCAGATTCGGGACGTCATTGGGTTTTTGCTGCTCAGCCGCCAGTACGAGCGTTATCGGGTGGTTGTTATTCACGGTGCGGAGCGGATGAACGCCAACGCGGCCAATGCCCTGCTCAAAATCCTTGAGGAACCCCCGGCAGCGCGCTTGATCGTGTTGTTGACGACGCAACCGTCGCGGTTACCGGCAACTGTGCGGAGTCGCTGCCAGCGGTTGCGGTTTCCAGTTCCACCGCGGTCAGTTGCGCTGCCGTGGTTGGCTGAACGCGTCGGTGACAGCGCCCGGGCGGAATGCTTGTTGACGCTTGCGAACGGTGCGCCGATCCGTGCGTTGGAATATCATCACAGTGAGTACGAAAGGCGTTGGCAAGCGTTCACCGCACAAATGTGTGATCTCGCAGCGGGCCGCGCCGATCTGCTGGAGCTGGCTGACTCATGGTCGGGGCGTTTGGGTGATGAGATTCTGCCCTGGTGGGCTGCGATATGCGCCGACGTGATCCGCTCGCGATTGGGCATCGAAGGGGTCGTATCGCAAGCTCGGTCGGGTCATGCTCAGGGCAGTGATATTCAGGAGGTATTTGCTTTTTATGATCGACTCCTGTCAGCACAATCGGCGCTTCGCGGCAACGCCAATAGGATACTTTTGGTACAGGATCTGCTTTTGCAATGGTACTTCCTCAATAAACCGAATTCTGGCGCAAAAAGAGGATGATTAAATGGCACAGGGGCAAGGTATTCTCAACGTTCGGATCAAGGATAAGCCTGCATTGTTTGCTGCGTATATGCCTTTTGTCAAGAACGGTGGGCTGTTCATCACAACGAACAAGACCTATCGTCTCGGCGACGAAGTGTTCATGGTGATTTACTTGTTGGATAATCCACGTATGCCGGTGGCTGGGAAAGTGGTTTGGGTGACGCCGATGGGTGCAAGCGGTAATCGGTTGCCTGGTATTGGCGTACAGTTCTCGGAGCAGGATCACGGCAATACGCGAAATGTCATCGAAAGTGTTCTTGCTGGAGTTTCGCCGGGTGATCGACCGACCAATACGATGTAACCCCGCTTGAATGGGAAGGGAGTGTCGCCGTGAGCGAATCCAATCAGATGGTTGCCGATGGCGCCACGGTGAATCTGGTGGGAAGGCATACGTTGCTGGTGGTCGACGATGATCGAGTGCAGCGGATGATGTTGCGGCGTGAGCTTGAGCGTTCCGCTTATCGGGTGGCGGAGGCTGCCGATGGCGCAGCCGCTTTGAACTGTTATGTGGATATCGAACCGGACATGGTGTTGTTGGATGTCGTGATGCCGGAGATGGACGGGTTCGAAACCTGTCGACGTATGCGCCAGATCCCGCAGCTCGAGCCGATTCCAATCTTGATGTTGACGGGGCTTAACGATACGCAGGCGGTGGATCGCGCCTTCGAGGCGGGTGCCACGGACTTCATCTCCAAACCCATCAATTGGACCATGCTAAGCCAACGGGTGCGTTATGCGTTGCGGGCACACGATAACGCCCGCGCCCTCAAGGTCAGTCAACAACACTTGATGCATGCCCAGCAGCTCGCTCGGCTCGGCTACTTTGAATGGACCTTGGAGTCAGGGGAGATCGCTTGGTCGAGTAACGCTGCGGAATTGCTCGGACTGTCTGGAACACCCTTGGGCAGTGTGACCACGACCCTGCAACAACAAGTGCACCCGGATGACTGGCCGCGGGTTGCGATGGCCCTGGAGCGAGTCCGTCGCACGGGCGGTGTATTACAGGATGCTTTTCGGATTGGCACCGAGGATGGTCGACTTCGTCACATGCGCTGCGTATTCGAGGGCGTGATTGACGCCGGTGATCGGATTGTGCGCGTCAGTGGGTCCGTACAGGATATCACCCCGCTCAAGCAAGCCGAAGCGTTGATCGAGTATCAGCTGTATCATGATGGTTTGACGCGGCTGCCAAATCGGCGTTATTTCATCGACCGGTTGGCAGGGCTGATCGATCATGGCGGACCTGCGCTTCGGTTGGCTGTTATCGTACTGGACTTGGATCGTTTCAAGATCGTTAACGAAAGCCTTGGGGCCATTATTGGAGACCGCCTGCTGTTAATGTTGTCGGAACGGCTATCGGTGTTTAGCGTGGAAGGTGGCTTGGTTGCACGGATGGGCGGTGACGAGTTCGGGGTGTTGATCGAGCAGCCGGGCGAGTTTTCCGGTATCCAGTCATTGGCTGAGGGAATTCGCAGCCATGTCAGCCAACCATTTGAAATCGAAGGGCACCGCTTGGTGCTGACCACCAGCGTCGGTGTTGGTTTTTTCCCGAAGGATAGTTGCGATGCGTACGGCTTGCTGGCTTGTGCCGATGCGGCGCGGGCGCGATCTAAACGAGCTGGTGGCGATCAAGTGCAGTTCTTTACCAATGATTTGTTGGTGAATGCGTCGCGACGGTTGCGTCTGGAAAACGCGTTGCGCAATGCGTTGGCCCAGGGACAGTTAGCGGTAAACTATCAGCCGATAGTAAAAGCGGATGACGGACTTATCGTCGGTGCGGAAGCCTTGTTACGTTGGCGCCATCCGGAGCTTGGTCCCATTTCCCCTGCGGAGTTCATCCCGATTGCCGAGGAGACCGGTTCGATCATTGCGCTGGGCGAGTGGGTGTTGGTGACCGCGTGCCGTCAGGCGAGTGAGTGGTCACAGGGGTTATGTCCAGGTTTTTACATCAGTGTCAACCTGTCGGTACGGCAGCTTGGGTGGGCGCAGCTTGAGAGCCGAGTCAAGCGGGTGCTCGCCGATACTGGTTTGGCGCCGGAACAATTGAACTTGGAGGTGACCGAATCGCTGGCAATGCAGAATCCAGAGGTGAGTATCGGCGTCTTGCAGCGGCTCAGCGAGTTGGGGACGAAGTTGTCCATCGATGATTTCGGCACGGGTCATTCGTCGTTGAATTATCTACACAAGCTCCCGGTGACGACGATCAAGATCGACCGCTCGTTTGTACAGCAATTGGATGCCGAGCAATCGGGTAAGGGTATCGTGACGACGATTCTCGGTCTCGCTCGAGTGTTGGGTTTGCAAGTTGTTGCAGAGGGCGTCGAAACTGAAGATCAGCGGCAGTTTCTCGATCAGCACGGTTGTGATTTTTTGCAAGGTTATTTGTTCGCGCCGGCACTGACCAATGAGGCGTTCGAGATTCGGCTGGCCGGTCAAGGTGACGCGCTAATAGCGGCGGGGAGCGGTCCTGC
>CAZWQC010000003.1:0-7812 GCA_964635785.1 uncultured Ectothiorhodospiraceae bacterium | reverse complement strand
CTGCGCCTTGAATAACACGCGGAAACTGAGTATCGAGTTTGCCGACGGACGGACGAGTCGCTGGTTCGGCGAGCATCCGTTCCTGACAGTGTTGCCGATGATCGCTGTGTTGCTCGTATCAGGGTTGGTCGGACAATATGTCTTGGCCGAGGCTGGCGGTCGCTGGACAATCTGGCCGATGGGGCTTGCGGTCGTGATCGTGCTGATCGTGCTGACAATGATCCTTGGTGGTTTGCGGCGGTCCTTGCGGCGGGCACGAACGTTGAGCGAGGAAGCTCGCTTGGCCAATGAGGAACTCAGTCGAGAGATTCGTGAACGGCACGAAATCGAGCAAGAACTCCGCTTGAACGAAGCGAAGAATCGAGCGATTCTCGATAGTGCAGTCGATGCCATCGTTGTGACGGATGAACAAGGCCATATCGTTCAGTTTAATCGTGCGGCGTGCGAGACCTTTGGTTATCAGCCTGAGGAAATCGTCGGGCGTGATGTTGGGATACTGATGGCGGCAGAGCTTAGCCAGCAGCACTCGACCTTCATGCAACGCTATATGAGCTCGAAGCAAAGTAAAGTCATTGGAGCCAAACGCGAAGAACGCGCGCGGCGTCGAGATGGCAGCGCATTTCCCATCGAATTGGCGGTCAGTGAGGTCAATGTCGCCGGTCGCCGGCTGTTTACCGGTATGTTACGCGACATTACCGAACGCAAGCGAGCGGAGGCAGAGATTGCCGCGGCGCGGGATGCGGCCTTGGAGTCGGTGCGACTGAAGTCCGAATTTTTGGCGAATATGAGCCACGAGATCCGGACACCGATGAACGGAGTGTTGGGTATGACCAGCCTGTTGTTAGATACGGAGCTGGACAAGGAGCAATATCGCATTGCGGCGACGATTCGAGAAAGTGGTAATGCGTTGCTGAACATCATTAACGATATTCTCGATTTTTCCAAGATCGATGCCGGGAAGATGACCTTAGAGGAAGAGGCGTTCGATCCTTGTGCTGCGATGGACGGCGTCTTGGAGTTGTTGGCGGAACGGGCGCAATCCAAGGGTGTTGAGCTATTGGGTTATGTCGATTCGAAAACACCGCTGACGGTGCTCGGTGATTCGGGCCGTTTTCGCCAGGTGTTGACTAACTTGATTGGAAACGCGGTTAAGTTTACCGATCAGGGCGGAATTATGGTGTGGATGCAGCGGCGATCGTTGGAAAACGATCGCGTTCGGTTGTACGTTAGTGTTATTGACAGCGGGATTGGTATCTCCAGTGAAGGACAAAAACGACTTTTTCAGTCGTTCGCTCAAGTCGATGGTTCGGCGACAAGAAAATACTCGGGCACCGGCCTTGGGCTGGTGATTTGCGCGAAACTGGTGGAGCTGATGGGCGGTACCATCGGTGTGAAAAGCGAACTGGGTAAGGGATCGACTTTTTGGTTCGAAATCAACCTTGGTATGCCGCAGCGAGCTGACCGCCCGGTGGCGGAACAATTGGACGTGTTAACGGGCCGGCGCGCTTTGGTTTTGGCGGGTTACCCGGCGCTGGGCAAGACCTTGGGGCACTACTTGGAACGTTGGGGGATGCAGGTCGAGTTAGTGCGCCAGGCAAGCAACGTGGTGCCGGCTTGTACGGCGGCGAAGGAGGCGCGGCAACCGGTGGATCTGCTGTTTTTGGACCTTGGCACGGTGCCGGGTGGAGCGAACGGTTTGTTCGATTTGTACGGGGTTGCCGCGTTTTATCTCGTGCGGCCGCAATACTTGGTGTTGTTGCGAAATTTGCAATGCAAGATTCCGGCGAACGTTGCGCATGATCTCGGCGTCAATGCCCAGGTAACCAAGCCGATCAAGCGTGATGTGTTGCGGGATTTGTTGATTAGGCTTTTCTCGGCAGAGGGCAGTTGGGTGGAGCAACGCGAACAGGCTCCGAAGTCTGCCGCCGTCGTCGAAGAACATAGCACGCGGATTTTGGTTGTGGAGGATAATCCGATCAATCAGCGGGTTGCGCTCGGGCACCTCAGTCGCCTGGGATTCGAGGCCGATGCGGTCAACAATGGTCAGGAGGCGCTCGACCGGCTTGCCGAAGTATCCTATGGGTTGATTTTGATGGATGTACAAATGCCGGTCATGGATGGGCTGACGACGACTCGGGAGATTCGCCGACGCGAACGAGACCGGGGCACGCATGTGCCGATTATCGCGATGACGGCCAATGCCATGAAAGGTGATGCCGAGAAGTGCTACGCAGCGGGGATGGATGACTATATTGCCAAACCCTTCAAGCGGGAGACATTAGCAGAGCTGATCGAGAAATGGCGCGAGCAAACCAGTGTTGTGGAGATTTCGGCAGAATTGCGGCAAGAGCTGGTTCGATTGGCCGAGTCAAGGTGAATAGGCATCGCGATCAACGCGCCGTTTCGCTGGGCTGAAAGCGAGTGGGGTGCAGCCGGGCCATGGTTGGTCTTTAAGCGCAACGATGGTGCCAGTCAGATACGATTTCCCAGAACGACCGCATCGGGCTCGGCCCGGTTCGATGACGATGGTACAGCAAGAGGGGAGTACGAATGGAAAAGCAGGTGTTGTCAGCGTTTAGCGAGTCCGAACTCGACTCGGCGGTGTTAGTGGAGTTGCAAGATTTGATGGGCGATGAGCTCGGGATTCTCGTGAGTGCCTATATTGAAGATGGGCAATGTCATATCGACAATATCCGCCGTGCATTGACGGATAACGATCCGGAATTGGCAGCGTCGGCGGCGCATAGCCTGAAGTCGAGCAGTGCCAATATGAGTGCGGTGCATATCGCGGGGTTGTCGGCCGAGATCGAAGCGAAGGCGAAGGCGGGACGCTTGGAAGAAGTCAATCCGCTGTTGCAGGAACTCGCGCCGCGGTTTGCGAATGCGGTCAAGGAGCTGTCGACACGGGCGTTATGAGAGTTGCGCCCGGTTTTAGCCATGCGATCGGCCGTTCGCGTCAGTGGAGAAGGGAAGCACGCGCGAACAAAGCGGTTGGATCCATGGCTCGCTTGATCCGATATGCCGTCAATCGCTTCGCCCGTCAGATCGAGTTTTGCGCACGCAGCCGGAGTCCTATGGGTGACGAAACGAAGGTGCGCTGCGCAGCAATCGCTTCACGCGCGGTATCGCTTTCCCTGCACGGCGAAGGGACACAGAAAAGGTTTCTGTAAGCAGGTTTGGAA
The DNA here is from genome assembly GCA_964635785.1 of uncultured Ectothiorhodospiraceae bacterium. GTDB lineage: Bacteria > Pseudomonadota > Gammaproteobacteria > CAYFSA01 > CAYFSA01 > CAYFSA01. The sequence continues at coordinate 4,630 of CAZWQC010000003.1, read as the reverse complement.
CGATCAATACGACCGGAACTCGAGGCGCCGAGAATTGTGGCTAGAATTGGGGGCCCATCGGTGCCAAAGTCATCGGACCGGCGCAGGTTCCCGCCGCCGTCGACGGGCGTGGTAATAAAGTCACGGGCTCTCGCTTCGCTCGAGGGTGAGAGGTCGATAGGATGGGGGTAAGTGCAAAGGGATGACGCGAAACGTTTTGCCACGATGAAATTGCAAGGGTCGTAAAACATGCGAAAAACGCAAGCGAAAGGACTGCTGGATATGGCGAGGAAGTGCCTTGACAAGTTGCTGAAGTCCGGTGAGATCACCGAGCAGATGCGGGCCGACGCCGTTGACGTATTGGGGCAGAGACCGGGATCGACGACCCTTTGTGACAGACCGAAGCAATCTGATACGCCCAACGAGTTATTTCCATTTGGTAGAACCTATGACGAGGTGCTCCGAAATCGCGGTACCGCGGAAGATTGGCAATTGCTTGGTAACCTCGTCGCCATCATGATGCAAAAGAACAATCAAACGGGTTTCTCCTCGCTGAGCCAAAGCGAGCGCTATGTCTATGTCATGGATGGGATGCTGACGGAGGTCAATAATGGTGGCTTTTATCAGTTCTTTTTCAATAGTACCGGTGAACTCGCTTACGATCTTGTTCCGGCGCTGGCGGTCGTCGGGTCAATCGAGTTTTTGAGTATCGCCGAAAAAGCCATGGCGCTCTTTGGTGAAGTCGCCTCGCTCGATGAGGAATCGAGATACGCCCATCTCGACGCGATTACCAAGAGCGATGAGCTGCCATTGTGGGAAGCGTGTGACGAAGCGTTCTTCGATTGTAAAGAGCCATTGGAGGCGATGATTATCGATTACGCCGAACGGCATTTGACGCGACCCTAAGGATTGGCCAACCAGGTGATCGCGTAAAAAGTCTTTACAGAACGCGATGACATCGATCGGGCGTGGGGGCAGTGTTGTTTGTTGGCGCACGGTAGCCGCTAGCGATCGCTGTTCCGGGTCAGCGGTCGGTGCATTATCGAAGTGGGATCCATGCGGCCCAGCACCGGATACCCCGCATTCGCAAGCATGTCGCACAAGCGAATCAACGGTAAACCGATTAACGCACTCGGATCGTCACCGACCATCCGCGAAAACAATACGACGCCCAACCCCTCGGATTTGAAGCTGCCTGCACAGTCATAGGGTTGCTCGGTGCGTAGGTAGATTTCGATTTCGTCGTCGGTGAGTTCGCGAAAATAGACCGTATACGGGACGACGTCGATTTGGGCTTGATCGCGATCGAAATCGAGCAAGCACAAGCTGGTCAGAAATGTCACCGCGCGGCCAGACCAAAACCTGAGCTGAGCTGCGGCTTGTTCGTGACTGTTGGGTTTGCCGACGATTTTGTCGTCTTGAACCGCGCATTGATCGGACCCGATCACGAGCATGCCGGGTTCCGCGACGGCTTGCGCTTTGGCGCGGGCCAGGCGGCGAACCATCGCGTCGGGCGATTCTGCCGGTAATCGGGTTTCGTCGATCATGGAGGCTTTCGTGGTGAAAGGGACTCCCAAACGGCAGAGTAACGCCCGTCGGTGCGCTGAACTGGATGCCAACACTAACCGCGTCATGGGGTTGGGCTCGCAGTCGAGGGATGAGGTGCGAATGGCCATCAGGCGATGACCACCAACGTTTCGTCCGGATTGACGTTGTCGCCCTTGGCGACCAGAATTTCGCGGACCTCGCCGGCCACGGGGGCTTGGATTTCGGTTTCCATTTTCATGGCTTCGGTGATCAACACGGCATCTCCCGGGTTGACCTTGTCACCGATGCTGACGAGTACGTCGATGATGGTGCCGGGCATGGACGTGCAGACGTGTCCCGGTCGCGTTGGCGGCGGTCGAAGTTTGCCGTCGTCGCTCCCGCTACCGGCTCTTGTCGAGGTGTGCTCGGGCCCAAAGAAACTCAAATTTTCTACCACGATCTCCTCTGGCATGCCATCGATGCTCAAATACACCGAACGCCGTTCGTTGTGCTTGTGGCCGGCGCCGGTAATGTGGACGTGGTAGGTTTCCCCGTGCAGCGTGACTTTGAATTCCTCCGGTGGACGCTCTTTTTCGCTGGGTTCGACTTGGGTCGGCGGTGGTTCGAGCGTTTCTGGAACCAGATTGCCGGCGGTGCGCTGGGTCAGGAATTCTCGACCGACCTCCGGGAACATGGCAAAACTCAAGACATCTTCCTCGTTCAAGGCGAGTTCCCCGATGGCTTCGGTGAGTTTGGCGAGTTCGTCGGGTAGCAGGTCGGCCGGTCGAACGGTGATGACATCGGCATGGCCGATCGCTTTTTGCCGAATCAACGGATCGACGGTCCCCGGCGTCGTACCGTAACGTCCTTGCAAATAGGCCTTGACTTCATTGGTGATGGTCTTGTATCGCTCGCCCGTCAGAACATTGAGGGTGGCCTGGGTTCCGACGATCTGCGAGGTTGGGGTCACCAATGGCGGATAGCCTAACTCCTTACGTACTCGCGGAATTTCGTCGAGAACTTGCGGTAATTTGTCGAGCCCGCCTTGATCTTTGAGTTGATTGATCAAGTTGGAAATCATGCCACCGGGCACCTGGTAGGTGTGAACCCGAGTATCTAGCCCGGTGAACTCGCTTTCGAATTGGTGGTACTTCTTGCGGATCGCATGGAAGTAAAACCCAACTTCTTGCAGCAGACCGAGGTCCAACCCGGTGGCATACGGGGTGTCCGCCAAGGCAGCGACCATGGCTTCGGTCGGCGCATGGCTGGCGCCGCCGGCAAACGCGGAAATCGCTGTGTCAATACCCCGTGCACCATGTTCAAGCGCTTTGAGATGACACATCTCGGATAAGCCGGAGGTCGCGTGCGAGTGAATGTGGATTGGAATGCTCAATGCTTGATGCAAGCTGGCGGTAAGCTCGGCCGCTGCGGTCGGAGTTAGTAAGCCGGCCATGTCTTTGATGGCGACACTGTCGCAGCCCATGGCTTGAAGCGTCTTCGCCTGCTCGGTAAACGCAGCCACGGTATGTACGGGACTGACGGTGTAGCTGATACAGCCTTGCGCGTGGCGGTCAGCGACCTTGATCGCCTCGATCGCGACGCGCAGATTGCGGGTGTCGTTCAGTGCGTCGAAAACGCGAAAAACGTCGATCCCATTGGCGGCCGCGCGGGTGATGAATGCACGCACGACATCATCGGCATAATGCCGATAACCGACGAGATTTTGACCTCGCAGCAGCATTTGCAAGCGCGTATTGGGTAAGGCTTTGCGCAGACTCCGCAAGCGTTCCCAAGGGTCTTCTTTCAAAAAGCGCAAACAGGCATCGAAAGTGGCCCCGCCCCAAACTTCCAAGGACCAGAACCCGACCCGATCCAGACGGGCGCAGGCCGGCAGCATGTCTTCGGTACGCATGCGCGTGGCGATCAGGCATTGATGGGCATCGCGCAGAATAGTCTCGGTGATGTAAGCCTGGCTCATGGATTCCTCAAGTGCGGGCTATAACCCTTTGTGGGCGGCGTAAGCGGCAGCGACGACCGTCGCGACTTCGCGGGTGCGTCGACGGATCGAGTAATTGATCAGCTCCGGGTGTTGCTCGACGAACGAGGTATCGAAGCGAGCGCTGCGAAAATCCTCCGAATTCAAAATGGCCAGATGATACGGAATCGTCGTCTTGACACCATAAACCCCCATATCGCGCAGGGCGCGGCGGGCCCGCGGTAATAATTGTTCCCAAGTCAGCGCCCAGACCACAAGTTTTACGCACATCGAGTCGTAGTAGGGGGGGATATGGTAGCCGGTGTAGATGGCGCCATCGGTGCGTACGCCAGGTCCACCGGGGGCGTAGTATTTGGTGATCCGGCCAAAGCTCGGCAGAAAATCGTTCTGTGGATCTTCGGCGTTGATTCGAAATTCGATACCGTAGCCGCGATACTCGATATCGGACTGGCGCACCGATAACGGCAGCCCGGCTGCGATGCGAAGTTGTTCTTGTACGATGTCAAGGCCAGTGATGATCTCGGTGACGGGATGCTCGACTTGTAAACGGGTGTTCATCTCCATGAAATAGAACTGATCGTTCTCGTCCATGAGAAACTCGACCGTACCGGCATTGCAGTAATTGACGGCAGCGGCGGCTTGCCGGGCGAGTTCACCGATGTACTCGCGCTGACTGCGACTGAGTTGTGGCGAGGGCGCGATCTCCAAGAGCTTTTGATGTCGGCGTTGAATGGAACAATCGCGCTCGAACAAATGCACGACATGGCCATGGCTATCCGCCAAAATCTGCACTTCGATATGGCGCGGTCGATCGATGGCTTTTTCCATGAAAATCTCGGCGTTACCGAATGCCTTGGTGGCCTCGGAGAGCACCCGAGCATAGTTGCGCTTGAGTCCTTCGGCATTCTCGCAACGGCGGATACCGCGACCACCTCCGCCGGTGGTTGCTTTGAGCATGACCGGATAGCCGATCGTGTCGGCCATGGCAAGCGCGCTTGCCACGTCCGGTAAATTCCCATCGCTACCCGGTACCACCGGAACACCCGCTGCCTGCATGGCCGTTCGGGCTTGCACCTTGTCGCCCATGCGGCGGATTACCTCCGTGCTCGGACCGACGAAACGGATGCC
>CAZWQC010000002.1:22750-27913 GCA_964635785.1 uncultured Ectothiorhodospiraceae bacterium | reverse complement strand
GGAGGATACCGAGATTGTCGCTTTCCGGCGCGAGGTTTGCGATACGTTCAGCCAGCTGTTGCCGCCATCGTGCCAACCGATGCCGACCACCGTTGTCGTCGAGCAAAATCGGTTTGGGATAGGAACGGATATAACCGACCGCACCAATCCCTTTTGCATACAACCAACCCTCATAGTCGAAGCCTCCTGGATTCATCATGCCGTGCGGCGGCTTCAACTTTACCGCGAACTGCCACCGGTCGCCGGCGCGAAGCCCATCAACCGGCGCATCCCACCAAGACAGCCGGATTCTCGTCGGCAAATCGGTGAGTAATCGATCGGCTCGATAGCCTCTCTCGACGGTGAAATCAAATCGGGTGATTGGATCGCGTCGCACCGGGATACTGGCAATGCTGCCGTGTACCTCGATCACTTGGCCGACAAGGTCTTCCGCCAGCACAGTGGGCGCAGTCAACCAAGCATTGATCAGCGCCCAAGCGAAACCGGCAGCGAACCAAGCGGGAAGAAGGGTCAATCGCCAAGCCTGGTTGATGCGACTGACCATCCAGGCAAGCGGCAGACCGAGCAGCAACAGGCCGAATTCGAACTCAGGTAGCGCGGATTGTTGCTGCAACAGCAAATCACCGGCAAGGAAACATAGCGCGAAGACCATCATGACCGCGGCTCGGCAATCCGAGCGCACACGTGCCGCTGCCGCATGACGGTTTACAGACCCTGATCCTCTAACCCAGAATACGGCACGACAACACCATCTTGCAGCGTGAGCACACGGTCCATGCACCTGGCCAGCCCGATATCGTGGGACACCATCACCAACGCCGTGCCCAACTCGGCGCCATTTTCACGCATCAACGCGAAGACTTGCAACGCCGTTTGCCGGTCAAGATTACCGGTCGGCTCGTCTGCCAGAACCGCACTCGGTCGCGTTACCAGCGCACGGGCAATCGCAACCCGCTGGCGCTCGCCACCGGACAACTCGCCAGGTTTGTGCTGAACTCGTTCGCTCAACCCGACCTGCTCAAGCAAAAAACGGGCACTCGCCTGTGCCTGCCGACACGGATCGCCACGAACCAGCAATGGCATCGCCACATTTTCTAAAGCGGTGAACTCGGGTAACAAGTGATGAAACTGGTAAACAAAACCGAGGTGGCGGTTGCGGAGCAAGCCGCGCGCGGCATCATCGAGCTGGGCAATGGCCTGGCCACCAATGCTGATCTCGCCGGCGCTCGGTGCGTCCAGGCCACCGAGCAAGTGCAGCAACGTGCTTTTGCCGCAGCCTGACGCGCCCACGATCGCCACTTGCTCGCCGGCATGAACTTGCAGGTCGACTCCGCGCAGGACATCGACATGCAGCTTGCCTTCCTGGAACGTCTTTTTAACGCCCCGGCACGCGATGATCGGTTCGGCTACAGATGATTCGCTCATTCGTAACGCAACGCCTCGGCAGGATGAACACGAGCGGCGCGCCAGGCCGGATAGATGGTCGCCAGAACACTCAAAAGCAAAGACAACAGCCCGATTCGCACCACATCCAACGAACGCAATTGCGACGGGAGGTTGCTGATGTAATAGACGTCCGGCGATAGGAACTTCGTGTCAAATGCCCGCTCGACCGCCGGAACCAACGTTTCGACGTGACTCGCCAGGGCGATGCCACCGACAACACCCAAGGCCGTACCGAACACGCCAATCAGGGTACCTTGCACCATGAATACCGCCATGATTCGCCGTGGCGAGAGACCGATCGTGCGCAAGATCGCGATATCGGCTTGTTTGTCGGTCACGACCATCACCAGAGTCGAAACGATATTGAACGCCGCGACCGCGACAATCAGCGCCAATATGACGAACATCACCGTTTTTTCCGTTTTGACCGCCTGGAAGAAGTTCGCGTGGCGTTTGGTCCAATCGCTGACCCAGTAGCCAAACCCCAAGGATTGATTGAGTTCCATCGCCGTGCGCGGGGCGTCGAACAGCTCGTCGAGGCGCAAACGCAGGCCGCTGACCGCATCGTCGAAGCGAAACAGGGTTTGCGCGTCGGCAAGATGGATGAAGGCCGTACCCCGGTCATACTCATACATACCGACCTCGAAGATTCCTACCACGTCGAAGCGGCGGAGTCTCGGCAAAATGCCGGCGGGCGTGACGGTCGCTTCCGGGGCTACGAGCGTCACCTTATCGCCGATCGCGATACCCAGCGCCACCGCCAGCTCCTGCCCGAGGACGATCCCGTAACGAGCCGGCTCTAGCGCCGTCATGGCACCACGCCGCATGTGCTCACCCACCGAAGAAACTGTCGCTTCACGTGCCGGCAACACGCCACGGATCAACGCTCCGCTGACGTTGCCACTATGCGCCAGCATGGCCTCCGCCTCAACATACGGCGCAATCGCCTCGACCCCGCGCTGCGCCATCACCCGCGGCTCGAGCACCGACCAGTTCTGCAAGCGACCATCGAACCCGGATACCGTCGCGTGAGCCGCCATGCCAAGGATGCGCTCACGCAACTCACGCTCGAAACCGTTCATCACGGACAACACCGTGATCAAGGCTGTCACACCCAGTGCAATTCCCAGCATAGAACTCAGGGAAATGAACGAGATAAAGTGATTGCGGCGTTTGGCGCGGGTGTAGCGCAAGCCAATGTAGAGAGCGAGTGGTCTGAACATGCACCGATTAAACCACACATTCGAGCCAATGGGGATAGAAAAAAGCGGCTGGAGTCTGTACCGACCCGCCTCGATTGTTTGGCGCAAGGTCACTGCTGTGGAAACAAGCGATGCGGCAAAACCAGTGGATCAAGCCCGCAACGAGCTGACCCACAACGGGCATGGCGAGCCAAGGTCATCCATTTCGCATCAGCAGCGTGCATCTGCTCTTTTATCAAGCACACCATTGATCAACCAATCATGATTCGCCGCGCTCGTTTCACTCGCCAACAACCAGTATACTCGTCACGACTTGTCGCACCAGGGTTCTGGATTTTACGACAACACCTCGCCTTCTTGGCTTCCTATTAGCTGGCTTAAGTGCTAACGCCTTGGACCCAGTATCCATCGACAAATAATCGGTAACCAGTCATGCCAGCCGGAATGCAACCCATGAGTGCGACTCGCCACCAACGCAGAAACACGTGGTTATTCTTTTACCTTTTCATCGCTGCGATGGTCTGGGCTGCCTTGCCACAGACCACGCTAGCCCAATGGCAGCCCAAACGCACACTCGCCGGTCATATGAATATCACGTACCAACGCCTGCCCGGACCGGCAACCAATCTATCGGAAATACTCGGCAAAGGGATGGTGTATGGCCGCTTGCGCTCGAATTTCTTCTACTGGGATTGGGAGGATGAGACGGCCAACCAGAAAGACCACCGCGCTTTAGGTCTTGGCCATAGCATGATCGCCAAGAGTGCACCGTATCGCGGACTCAGTGGCACCCTCGGCCTGTACACATCCTATTCCGGCACAACCCACATGCAACGCGACGATATCGCAGCGGGACTCTTGAAATCCGGCAAGGACGTACTTTCTCGGGACGAGATCAAGCGCGGCGGCGACGACTGGTTGGCGGTTCTCGGGCAGGCCTATCTCGAGTTTGCCGCCGAGGACACCAAAATCGTGGCCGGTCGACAGTTGTTTCACTCCGTACTGACCAAGTCCAACGATACGAAAATGGTGCCCAACACGTTTGACGGCGTGAGCATGACGACCAAAGCGTTACCCGATACCCAATTTCAAGCCGCCTATTTCGTCGCGCAAAAGCTGCGTGATCACACCACCGCGCATGACGTCATCACATTCCGCGATGCCAGCGGCAATCCTTGGGGCAATCAAGACGATGCCGGGGTGCACAAAGGTTTGACCTACGACCGATTTCAAGCCGCCGGCAAGCGCACGGACCATGCCTTGGTCGTGGCGACCCTAGCCAACCAATCGTTTAAGAACCTGACCACCTCGGCCAATCTCTACTCCGTGCCAGAGGTTCTGCTCAATGTCAGCATGGAAATGGAATCTCGCATTCCACTTGGCAGCTGGTCACTACAGCCTGCGTTTCGTTACATGCGTCAGTTCGATAGTGGCGGCGGCGCAATCGGCGGGGCATCGCTGTCCGGCAACGTCAGCGATGCGAACCCGGGCGGTTATCGACACCCAAACCGACTCGACGCCGATCTGTTGGCGGTACGTGCCGCCATTGCCGCACCGAAGGGTGTTGCTCGACTGATGTTCGGATTTTCGCAGGTCTTCGACAAAGCGGACCTTGTTACCCCTTGGCGAGGATTCCCCACGGGCGGTTATACCCGGGCGATGGCGCAATACAATTGGAATGCCAACACGAACTCCTACATGGCCGAGCTAAAACTCGACCTCGGCAAAGCGAACCTCGTCTCCGGCTTAACATCGTTGATCCGATATGCGTTCATGGACTTCGACGAAAAGAAAACATTGACCGATCGCAGCATTGTCCATATCGATCTTATCCAGCATCTCCCGTCCTTACGCGATTTATACCTTAAAGTCCGTACTGGATTGATAGAAGACGACGGTGCGACGTCGTACAATGAATATCGTACTGAATTGAATTATTTGTTCTAATCTCGCAAACGGCATCCCGGGAAGCGAGCGCGAGAGCATCCGATTTTACTTCCTTCTGCCTCTGCTGGTCTTAATTCCGTTGGTCGGCGGCGGTGGCTTCTGGGTCGTGCATGAGCAACTGCGGCAACTGGAAAACTCCTTTGCCGCGTCGTTCCTCGACGGCAAAGTAGCGGAATGCGAGCGACAGATCATGACAGCGGCGAACACCGCTAGACAGCTCGCCTCTTTGTTCGCCAAGCAGCCGGCGGTGATCGCGGCCTACCAACTGGCCCTCAGCGGCGATCTCAACGATCCGTTCGATGCCGCACAACAACGCGCTCGGGAACAACTACGGCGCGATCTTGCCGACTCCCTCGATGGCTACACAACAACCAATGGGAAAAAACTCGCCATTCATTTCCATTTGCCCAATGCCCACAGCTTGTTACGCGCTTGGCATGACAAAACAGGCCAAACGCGATGGTCACTGGGTGGACATCTCCGATGATTTGAGTGAATTCCGACAAACGGTCATTGCAGTCAATTCGAGTAAAAAAGTCTTGCCCGGTATCGAGCCCGGTCGTGGCGG
>CAZWQC010000002.1:14105-22740 GCA_964635785.1 uncultured Ectothiorhodospiraceae bacterium | reverse complement strand
TCACCATCCGTGGCTTGGTTGCCATCGCAAGCCCGGCGGGTGAGCACCTGGGTTCGGCGGAAGTTTTGATCCCGTTCACGGATATCGTCCAAGAGATCGCCGCGCAACAGGGAACCTCCGTTCAAGTGTACATGGAAAAATCCCTGCTCGACATCACGACACGGCTGCAAGACACGAATCAGTATCCCATCGTTCATGACAATTATGTTTTGATCGCAGGCCAGGATCGGAACGAACTATCCAACCAAGTGACCGCGACCGGGCTCGAACAAGGCCGCCAGACCCATCATTTCGTGATCGATGGTCGCCATGCCCTAATGTATTTTCCCATTACCGATTACGCCAATCGGCAAATTGGTGTAATGGTGATTGGTTCGGATATTGCGGAGCAACAAGCCCTGATTTCGCGACAACTCGTCGGCATAACCATCGTACTGGGTTTATTGGTGATCATTCCAATCACCGCCGGACTCGTGGTTTTACAGTTCTCGGTCATCCGCCCGGTTGCTGAGGTCTTGCATTTTGCCGAGTCCATCGGTCAAGGCAACCTTGGCAAACATTTACAACTTACACAACGTAACGAAATTGGCCAGTTGGCGTTGGCCATGGATACCATGTCAACGACGTTGCGCAGCGTTGTCACCTCGGTACGTACCAGCGCCGACCGGTTAGGCAAAGCGACCCAAGATGTCAACGGCACGGCACAGCGAATTAGCCAAAGCACAGCCGCGCAGGCCGCAGCAACTCAACAAAGCAGCGCCAGCATCGCCCAGCTTAATGAATCCGTGCAGATGGCAACGAAAAATGCGCAAACGACTGGCGCGATCGCAAAACAGACAGCCGAGGAAACCGAGCTCGGCGGTGAGACCGTGACGCGCAGTATTTGCGCCATGGAAGAAATCGCAAGTAAAATCAAGCTGATCGAGGAGATCGCCTACAAGACGAATCTATTGGCTTTGAACGCGGCAATCGAAGCGGCGCGTGCCGGCAACCACGGCAAAGGCTTTGCCGTGGTTGCCAGTGAAGTTCGCCAGTTGGCCGAAAACAGCCAAGACAGCGCCCGCGAAATTGATCACGTCGCGCAAGACGGTGCTAATCTAGCGGCTGAAGTCGGTCGGTTGTTCGCCGAAATCGTTCCCGACATTGGCAAAACGGCGCACCTCATCGAAGAAATTGCGGTCGCGACCGAAACTCAGGCAGCGCGGATAGCCGAAATCAACTCGGCGGTACGCGAACTAAAAACATCGACACAACACAACGCGAGTACAATCGAGCAGCTGGCCATCACCGCAAACGATCTCGACACAGCGGCCCGCCGGTTGATGGACGCGGAGTCGTTTTTTTAGCTACCCGAGTCGTAATAAATCAAACCACAGACCAAAGAAACAGCCACATTTCCGTTAACGCTTGTTACCCTGCGTCGACGACTTGCATCATCGCTAAACCGCAGCCACGGCGTTTACTCATCTGGTTCAATCGCGTAAATCTCGACATTGATCGGCGTGGCGACGGCGCCGAGTTTGCGAATCCGAATTTGCCATTCATCGCACATTTTCGACAGCAACTCCCGTAACGGAACACGATCGGCGATGCGCTTAAAATCCTCGACCGCATCGTCTTCGTCCGCTGCAGCATGCTCGGCGAAATAATCCACAAAAGCGTTCGACTGCAACGTATCGCGAAAGATAAACATTTTGTCTGTGTACTTATGCCAGTCTTGCACGCTCAGATCGGTGGATGTCGCGAACGATTCCAAGCATTCCGCCTCCCATTGTTGAATCTCTTGCACTTTCATCCGCCGGACCGTTTCGTCGATCGCTTCATCATCGTAGCTTTCCGACTGATTGGCCGCGACCCGACGAATCTCTTCCACGGAAATACCTCCCCGCTCGGCACGCCATGCCATATCCTTTCGATAGGCCGACTCGAACTTCTCAGGAAACATATCATTGGACACATCCGCCAATACCCAATCTTTGGTACGCGTGAGGATCTCGTCGAAAAGTACCGCGACCGAGGCACCTTTCATGAACACTTTCTCGGCTTCGGGGCGGGCGTCGATCTCCGCGCCAACCGGTGCACTCGTTACCGTCAACTCCTGATCGCCAGCCACCGATTCGGCAACCAAGTCAACGAAAACCCCTGCCAGGTCGTGTTGATAGATGCAGCCGAACAGACACGCCTGCGGATGACATAGGGCAAGCAGGCGTACGCCTTGCATTTCGTCGATGGTATAGGCCGCACCGCGAACGAATCCCAACCCCTGCAAGGCATCGCGTTCACGCTTGACCTCATCACGTTCGATCCAGGCCGCCACGGGATCCTCGCGCAAGCTGATCCTCAGCGGATTGAGCTGCGACGCTTCGAGCTGCGCCTGAAACGCCCTCCATTTGCGCAACAGCACGAAACCCACCAACGCGATGACAAGTACCAAAATCAGCACGATGGCGCCAATGATTTGCAGAAAAAGGCTCAACTTGGGTATCCTCACTCAATACGCAAAGAACATCACACCGCGCTCCAACACCGCTTGGCTCGAGCACGGTGAGAACCAAGCAGACCGTTCGCCAGGAGACAGCGCAGACGTTAACGCCAGTAAGGATATCAAGAGACTGCTACGATTTGGTGACGTGACAGACGAATTGAAATGCGTTAGTTCGACACCGTTTCTTTGTAGTTCGGATCTTGCCGGTTGAGGAAAACAAAGCGTTCTTCGCCGTCGTCGAGGGTCACATAGTCCACCACTGTCCCAACCAGCAACTCGGTACTGTTTGGCGCCACCACGATATCGATCCCTTCCGAACGATAAGCGGTATCTTCCGTGCGACCGGTATCGTCAAAGCCCATCGCGTAATGCAGACGACCATCTTCCAAACGTTTCACGGCCAAGCGCAAAGGCAGCCCCTCGGTCCGTTGTTGCCGCGCGGACGCGCGGATGTGCTCAGCCGCTTTTGGAGTCAACGTGATCATTGGTCATTTCTCCTCGGTTGATTAGAAATTCTGCCCACCTGCACCATGTTATCGACGACTTCTGGGGCGACAGATAGGTTGCATTACCAGTTACTCGGAACGGACAAAGGCTCCAATGCAACCGCACCCTGCACCGAACAAACCCAATCAATGGCGTTGCTTGCTGCCTTGTGCAGTGTTGGATCCACCTAGTCGAACGCCGTCTCGACGAGCGCAGGGACCGCAGCCGCGAGCTCTCTCAAAACGCCATGACGGCGACAGTTGCTCACGAATTGCAAGAAACCCGTCGTCCACGGCAGCGCGTCCACATGCCGCAAATGCGCATAACACGCCAGTGTATTTTTGTGGATCCAGCCATCGAATCCTGGGCGAATGCCCGCACCACGCTTCACGCGAAAGGCAAACGTTGGGGTCCCGGTGATATTCTCCAGCCGAGAATAATGAAACTCATGTGCCGGAAATGGTCCTTGGTTCGGCCGAAGCGAAGGCCAAGGGCTATATCCGGTTTCCTCTAGCTCGACGTACCCACGCCCTTGCGGGCGCTCACACATGATGGTATCGGCCGCTAACACGCCAACCATCTCCGCGTAGCGGTCACCCCAACGTAACGATCGGCTCAGGTAGATCAATCCGCCGCATTCGGCGTAAACGGGTAAACCTCCTTCAACCGCTGCATAAATCTCGCGGCGAAGCTCCCGATTAACAGCCAGCGCCTCCATCTGGGTTTCAGGAAAGCCACCGCCGATGAACAAGCCATCGATACTGGGCAATCGACCGTCACTGATCGCGTCGATCATTATCAGTTCGGCGCCGGCTTGCACCATCGCGTCGAGGTCACCCGGGTAATAGAAGCCGAACGCCCGATCCCGCAAAACCCCAATGGACAATGGCAAAGTGGCTCCGTGATGGCCGATCTTATTCCCAACAACGATCCGACCGATTCCGTCCGTATTGGCATTGGCCGACACCTCGGCATCGTCACCACCGATCGCTTCACACGCCGCCGATTCTTGCAACGGCGTGGCACCGAGGGCCATGGCTTCAATGGCAGCGAGATCGACTTGATCACGAATTCGCGCCGCGATGGCATCGATCCGCCGACCCGCATCGACATCCTCATTGGCAGGCAGCAAACCCAGGTGCCGTTCCCGCATCGCCAACGACGAATCCTTCGCGACCGCCCCGAACACCATCAGGTCGGTATAATTTGCCACCGCTGTGCGAAGTTTGCGTTCGTGCCGTTCGCCACCGACTTTGTTGAGAATGACACCGACAATCGGTGTATCCGGCTCGAACTGTCGATAGCCGAGCAGCAACGGCGCGATCCCACGGGTAACCCCCTCGCAATCAATCACCAGGACGACAGGGGTTCCGGTTAGGCGTGATAGCGCGGCATTAGACGTACTGCCGGCCGGATCGACATCGTCGAACAATCCCTTGGTCCCTTCGATCAAGGCAAGATCGGCTCCCTGCGACCGAGCGGCTAAATCCCGGCAAATCTCGACAGGTGACTGAGTATGAAAATCAAGATTGTAACACGGCCGCCCGGACGCTAATCCAAGCCACATCGGATCGATATAGTCCGGACCTTTCTTGAACGGCTGAACCACACGACCATATTGCCGCAACGCAGCACACAAGCCAACCGCCAACGTCGTCTTACCCGATGACTTGTGGGCCGCCGATATGTACAGTCTACCCTTCACAACGATCTTAGCTGAGCCAACAACTCATTAAGCGGTGACCTGCGTGCGGTTGACGTGATGCGGATCGATCATGGCGTCCGCGAGCGACTCCGGGAGAAATCGCAGTACTTTCGTCCCAATCCAGATCGCACTGAGCGCTATGGCGATTCCGGCAATCCCCAACGCGAACTCCCAGATACTCGGTGCGTAACGGGCGACCACACCATCGTTAAATCCGCTAGCGATGACTTGCTTACCCGGAAAGATCTCTAACGGGAATGCCTGACCACCGATCAAAATCACATACAGATGACCCAAGGCACCGAGCAAAATGAAACCGCAAGCCATTGCGACAGTACCCCGCGACATACCTAACCGGGGATGCAGTAGCAACACCAACGGTAAGACGTTGCCAATCCCGATATGCAAAACCCAAAAAATCAACGCGTAGAGCCCCCCACCATCGGCTCCGAGCAGAATGAACCGCTCGAAATCATGGTGTTCGGTCGCGTAGAGATTCGTCAGGTGCAGAACGACGACAAAGTAGAATACCGCCGCGACGAACACGGCAAGAAGATTTTTCATCCGCCGAAACAAATAATCACCGAGCGATTTGTCGGTCCAGCGAAATATCGCCATGAGAATGAGCATAAAGCTCGCCATGCCATAGGCAAACGACATAATCACGAACAACGGTGCCATCAATGCCGAATCGTACGCCTCACGCGCAACAATGAAACCGAAAATAGCCCCGGTACCCGACGTGAGGAGGATTCGCCAAACGAACGCCGCATAGCCCGCGGCTTTGCTGAAACGCCGCATCTGCGGTTCCATCATGAACCAAAGGTACACGGCGACGATCGCTAAAAAGCCGTTGTATAGGAAAATGTTCCACGCGAATATCGACTTGAAGTTATAGGTGAACATGGCCACGGTCAGACGGTCCGGTCGACCAAGGTCTAGAACCAACACGGCGAGACCACCCACCAGCATACCGATCGCAACCAGGCCAGACAGGCGCGCAAGCGGCTTGTACGCGGATTGACCGAAAACAGACGCAGCCGATGCGGCATTCAACGCACCGGACGCCGCGACGATCAAAAAGATCGCGAACACATGCGGCGTTCCCCAAACAATCTGATTGTTCATTCCGGTAATGATATGCCCTTCATGCTCCATCACGTGGGCAGCGCCCAGGCCAAGCACAATCAGCCCGAAAAAAACCGCCAGCGGCCCGACAAAGCGCATACCGTTGGCATCGAGCTCGAAATAACGCATAGGTTGCATCAGTTGATTCCTCTTACTCTAGGCCACGATAACGGACGCCAGTGTCCAGTCCCAGGTCCGCCCGCAGTTGGCTGCCACCGAATTGCGTCAACTGTTGGGATATTTCACTGTTCGGATCGTTCAAATCGCCAAAAAACATTGTCTTATGACCCGCTCGATTGCAGGCATCAACACACGCAGGCTGCTCGCCTTCGTCCACCCGATGCACGCACATCGTACAACTTTCGACTGTTCCTTTGCCTCGGGGCGAATGCGGTAATTGCCCATCCAGCGGTTCATGAATGAATGACCGAGCTTTGTATGGACACGCCATCATGCAATACCGACAACCGATACAAATGTGCTTGTCAACCAGAACGATACCGTCTGCACGCTTGAACGAGGCGCCGGTTGGGCAGACATCGACGCAGGGCGGATGCTCACAATGCTGACAAAACAACGGCAGCTCCTGAACGTAGCCGGTCACGTTGTCCTTGACCTCGACCTTGCGAATCCATCGCGAATGCACCGATGGGTCGGCATCACCCGCAATGCCGTGCTCCGCTTGGCAGGCCTCGACACAGACATCGCAGTCCGAACAGGACCGTGTATCGACCAAAATACCCCAACGGACGGCATTGGTTACCGGCTGGTCGACCGGCTTCGCCCCGGCCAACCCATAAAGGATCACGCCGGGGGAGACGGTCAGCCCCCCGAGCAACGCTGCCCCACCGAGAAACCGGCGCCGATCGAGATCGGTTTCTGTTTGTTGCTTTGCAGTCATGACTTACTGTCCCTCCTGGGTCGCAACCGATTCATGAGTATCACCAACATGAGCCGTTCGTGCTGGCCGTCCGCCATGACCTACACTCATCGGCTGATCGGCATGACACTGGAAACAATCAATCTGCACCGCCGCGTAAACATGACAGCTGCTACAAAAATGGCCCGCCTCGCCTGCAGCGGGCATGTCCCCCGCCGAATCCGGCACGACATGACAGCTAATACACTCGTTCAAACTGTATTTCGACGTTCGAATACCCCGATGCACCGTTTCGTCCCGTTGATGAAGAATGAACTCCATGTGATTACGGCGCATCACGTCGACAGGTTCGACACAGGATTCGCCCTGACCTTGCGGAACGACCGGTCCGATCTTTCCACCCGCAAGTGCCGGCACCCCACTGGCTGCGATGCCGGCCAGCAACAGGACGAGGCAGCAGCGCAGCAATTGCGTTGCCATTCTCATGATCAAATCCTCACTCACCCATGGCCATATCGATGTAGCCGGTCGGGCACACATCGGCGCAGATATGACAGCCAACGCAGCGGCTGTAATCGGTATCGACATAGCGGCCGGTTGTACGTTTGTCTTTATCGACCCGAAAAATCGCGTCTTGCGGACAGTAGATCAAGCAAAGATCACATTCGAAACACATTCCGCAACTCATGCAGCGCTTGGCTTCGTCCTGGGCTTGTGGTTCCGTGAGTCCTTTCATCCGCTCCTGGAAATTGCCAAGGACTTCATTGGCATCGACGTGAACTTCCGGTCTCAGCAACCGCGCGGTGTACTCGAAATGGCCGAGGAACAGCTCGTCTGCCGGAATGACTTCATGCTTTGAGCGATCCTCGTAATTATGTACCGCGAAGTCAGCCGCAGACGTTCCCCACCGCTGGGTATGGTCATACGCTTGCGGCTCGAGTTTGGTTTCCCGCAGTTTCTCCAATAAATTGAAATGGTGCTTGTCCACTTTCGGACGCTTGCCGAGTTCTTCGCCACGCAAATACCGATCGATACTCTCGCAGGCGACCGAAGCCTGACCGATCGCAGTGGTCAGCAAGTGCGGACGAACGATATCACCACAGACAAAATGACCTTCCCGGCCTTTTACCCGGAAATGCTGATCCGCGTCGATAAAACCCTTGCCGTTGTCCAATACTTCCAAACCGCTCAAATCACCTTTCTGTCCGATCGCGGCGACAATAAGATCGGCTTCCAACTCGAACTCGGTCCCTTCCCGCGGCACCGGTCGATTATCTTTCATGTCACACTGCGCCAACCGCATCCCGCGAGCACGACCGTTCTCGTCGAGCAACACTTCCAGTGGCATCACGCTCCCGAGAATACTGACACCCTCCCTTTGCGCATCCCGCACTTCGTGTTCTGCTGCGGTCATATTCTCGACCGGAAACAATGACGTTAACGTCACACTCGCGCCCTGGCGTACAGCACTGGATGCCACATCATGCGCCGTATGCCCCATAACGACGTGCTCGGGGCGGTCTTTTTCGTTGATCGTGGTGATATGACCCAACCGCCGCGCCACCGAGGCCACGTCGATCGACGTATCCCCGCCCCCGACCACAATCATCTTACCGCTTGCGAGCTGCAACGTTCCTTTGTTGAACGCGCGCAGAAAATTGACACCAGTCAAACAGTTCGGCGCGTCGGCACCAGGCACGGGCAAACCACGCCCGGTATGGGTGCCGATCGCCCACAGTATTGCGTCGTAAGCTTGTTCCAGTTCTTCCACGGACACATCGCGACCAACACGCGTGTTCAACCGAGTCTCGACGCCCATGTCCAATATCCGCTGATTTTCGCCGTCGAGCACTTCCCGCGGGGTCCGATAGCCGGGAATGCCGTAGCGCATCATGCCCCCGAGTTCCTCGTGCTCATCGAAGACGGTGACAGCATGCCCAACCCGACGCAG
>CAZWQC010000002.1:0-14095 GCA_964635785.1 uncultured Ectothiorhodospiraceae bacterium | reverse complement strand
AAACTTGAATTTGTTCGCGAGCGCGGTATCACCGATGAACTGCTCAACCGCGTTAATACCGACATGATCTTCAACTATGTTCCGATTACAACCGTCTTCGCACGGCGCCGGACAAACCCGTCCCATAATCGACGGGAACGGATTAGCATCCGTCGCTCGACGAAACGCGTATTCTTGCCAGCTCATGTCCTCGCTGGGTTTCTCGATCCCACGGACGATATCCAACCAGCCCCGGATATCTTCTCCGGCGGGGCAACTTCCTTGGCACGGCGGTGTGCGGTGCACATACGTTGGACACTTATGCGAATGATCGCCCTCGAAAATCGCTTCTTGCCAATTCGTGCGCTGATACTCCCCATCGCGGAAACGCCGATAGGTAATCTGCTGCTTGATCTCGTCTTTGGAAACTGCCATGCTGTACTCCTACCTGGTCAAACCAGAATACCGGTCATTGCAAAATTAAACGATTTATTGTTTGGCGCCGAGCACGATCGCGTCGCCGACAAGCTGGTGGACACTGACAATAGCGCTCATTTCAAAGCCGTAATACGGTAGCACCTTAGTGAACTGGCTTTTACAAATCGCGCAAATCGCGGCCATATGGGTAACGCCGTAATTATCGACCACGTGCTTAAGCGCTTCCATGCGTGGCAACGCCCCTTTCACCCGAACTTCCATCAGGTCGTCAGTCAACAAACCGCCACCGCCGCCACAGCAGAACGTGGCTTCGTGAATCGTATCCCTCGGCATATCATAGAAATGATTGCAGCTCGCCCGAATCAGCGCGCGGGGCAACTCAAACTGACCACCCGGCTGGCTCCCCATCCGCGACGCACGGGCGACGTTACAAGAATCGTGGAATGTCACCACGCGATCGTCGTTAGCGCTTTTATCGAGGGTCAACGCACCTCGGGAGATGAGATCGTGGGTGACTTCGATAATATGTTGCGGCACCGGATAGCGCGAATCGAGAAAATCGAACGGCCCCGCCAGGGTATTGAGGAAGCTGTATGCCACCCGCCAGGCATGCCCACATTCACCAAAAACGATCCGTTTGACACCGAGGTCCAACGCGGCTTCCCGGACCCGCACCGCGATACGTCGCATATTCTCGTAGCTACCGATGAACAGGCCGAAATTTGCCGCCTCGCTGGCATGGGAACTGAGCGTCCAGCTTATACCCGCTTGGTGAAACACTTTTCCGTAACCCATTAAGCCATCGATATGTGGCTCGGCGAAGAAATCCGCCGAGGGCGTCACCAACAGGACTTCGGCTCCGGCCACATCCAATGGGTAGCGAACCTCGACACCGGTCTCTTCGAGTACGTCTTCCTCGAGGCCCTCCAGGGTATCCGCCAGCGCCGGTTCCGGCAGACCCAAATTATTCCCCAGCGTGTAGACTTTTCCGATGATCTCGTTGCAGTATTTTTGGCCTTTGCCGATCGTGTCCATAATCTCCCGGGCGGCCATCGAAATCTCAGCGGTATCGATACCATACGGACAATAAACCGAACAACGCCGGCACTGCGAGCACTGATGATAATAGCTATACCAATCCTTGAGCACCGCCTCGTCGAGATCCCGCGCACCGACCCATTCCGGTTTACCGAGTTTACCGAAAATTTGCCCACCGATCGTGAAGTAGCGCCGATACACTTGTCGCATCAAATCCTGACGAGCCACCGGCATATTCTTCGGATCCGCGGAACCGAGATAGTAGTGGCATTTATCCGTGCAGGCACCGCATTTGACACAGGAATCCATAAAGACTCGTAACGAGCGATACCGATTCAAAAGATCGCCCATTTTTTCCAGCGCTACAGCCTGCCAGTCGTCCACCAGTTCTTCAGGATAACCCAACGGTTTTTGGAACTTTCCAGCCGCGACATAGGGTTTGTTGTGCGCCATCGTGTTGGGCGTAACCGCCGGTACGATCGGTATCTCTTTTAATTTCGGTGTTTCGAAGTTAGCCACGGGGGATTCCTCGAGTGATCGATCGATGTTCGCTAAGGAGTTAGTCGGTGATCGCGGTCGCTGCCGCGGCGTGTCGTTGCCGGAACGAGTCCACGTCTTCCGCCCACGCCGTGACGTGCCGCTGTTCTCTTGGATTGTCCACCTGGTTCCGTGTCGGGCTGAAGAACACGCCGGGCACGTGTAACAATTTACTGAACGGGAACACGAGCATCAACAAAGCGACCAGCAGCAGATGCAAAAGAAGCAGTGGATTGTTCGGCAACGGTTGCCAGTCGAAGTACATCAAGCCGAGAAAGAACGTCTTCACCGCAACGATGTCCGTATGCCAGACAAACTTCATCGCCAAACCGGTCGCTCCGATTGCCAACAACAACAGCAACATTGCGTAATCCGACGCTGCCGAGATGTAACGCACTCGGTCGACAACGATACGCCGCGCGTACAGCCCAACCAAACCAAGCACCATCGCAAACGCCGCAAACTTGCCGAAGGGCTGAATAAACACGATCGGCGCCGGAACGTGTTCCATGAAATAGCGTAGATGGCGGAGCAAGACCAAGGCTAAACCCACGTGAAACATCCAGCCGAACACCCAAGTCCATTTGGTCGACTTGAATAAGCTAACGAACAGCGTGACTTCGCCCAGCATACGCAAGATTACCCCACCTCGCGTCGTCGGCGCCGGTGTAGTGGGAATTTTCAGCGGTGCTGGCGTGCGCGCATAGCGCCAGATCTTATGGGCCAGACCGCCAACCAGTACGACAGCCGCGAAATAAAAAAACAGCGCAAAGAGCACGCTAACGACAGTCATGACAACTTACCCTTGACTTTAGCAATTGATCAATTTCGTAAATTCTAATGCTGCAGGCCATAGTATGCAATCATCCAGACCGGCAACGACAGCCCACAAGATTTGATCGATCTCAGTTTTCTATCACCCGGCACACGCAGGCAGCGGCGTGGCCGGGCATTCGTAGCAGAACTGCCTGCCTTAGACGCAGCCAGTCGGCTTCGGCAAACCTGCGTATTTACACGCTTGCTTGGCCGGACCATACGGAAATAGCTCGTATAAATACTTGCTATTGCCTTTGTCTTTACCGAGTTTTTTCCCAATCGCCTTGGTCAGAACACGGACGGCCGGAGCGATTTGGTACTCGTCGTAGTATTCACGGAGGAAGTTGATCACCTCCCAATGATTATCCGTCAACTCGTTGCCTTCGGCCTTCGCCATCATCGTAGCGACTTCCGGCTCCCAATCAGACAAATTTGCCAAGTAACCCTCTTCGTCCGTTTCCAACGACTTGCCATTGACTTCAATCGGCATTTTCTCGACCTCACAAAAAGTAAATTTAGAGATTACAGCCAAGACTGGACACGGTCATGACGCGTGACCAAGTCGACGAAACCGCTGTAGTCGACCATCTTGACGCCAGCGGACAGTTTGTTCTCCCCGATACCCCTTGCAGCAAGATCGGGACCCAGCACGTAAATCGCGACCTCCGGCATGATATCGGCCACCTTCGCAGCAACCGCTGTACCGTCTACGGCCGCATAGACGCCGTCCTCAATAAATAACAGGCTATGGCCAGAAGCGATCATTCGCAAACAGGCGTCCAAGGTGTTGCGCTCGAACGGTGATTTGTTGACAGTGTGCAACATGCTCATGGTTCCGATCCTTATCAAAAGCTGAGAATGACGTCTTGTTCGTTCATCAAGTCGCGAAGCTCACTCCGACTAACAATCCGGATGGACGGCTTCTCGGCATAATCGTCATCCTCATCCTCGTAGGTGATCGGCATCAAATCATCGGCGGTCAGGCCCCGAGCCTCGAGTGACTCCAATTCCACATAGAGCTTGTTAATGTCGTAATCACCCAGTGCGTTGTAGGTCGGCGAGAAATTCTTCATACCGACCTGACGGGTGTCCTGGCCTGCGGCAATCTGGTACACCCCATCATCCATGAACACCACCGACACCTCTTGCTCGAATGCCGCGGCGATCAAGACGACTTCCAACGACTCCAACGCGTAGATCGTCCCGTAAGGTGCCTTCCGATTGACGTACATAAACTTTTTCGTTATCGATTGGTTCTCTTCGCTCATACCGTCAATTCCATCAGTCTCCAAAAACCACCAAGCGATCGGCTTGAATACCGGCTTCGATCAGCTGGCCGAGCCCGGAGATGCGAAAGCCCGGTGCAATATTGTCGCCGTCCTTACCGTGCCGTTTTGCCTCGTTGGCATCCAACAGACCACGCCGCTGAGCCGCCGCGATACAGACCACCAAATCCAATCCATGCTGACTCGCAAGCTCCGACCATTGCGCGGTCAAGTTGCGATCGTCCTGCGGTGGAACCCCATAACGAGTCCCGGTGTTCACCCCATCATGGTAGAAAAAAACACGGAAAATTTCATGCCCTTTTGCCAACGCTGCCTTCGTGAATTGCAACGCGGTATCGACGGCCTGATGGGTGTAAGGACCCTCGTTGACCAAAATCGCCAGCTTCATGCAGAACTATCCCCACCGATGACCTAGAAGCGAATGTGAGTCGACGCGTTCAAGCTATTGCGCGCACCGCGCCAGTTGTCGACATGATATTTGGTGAAGGGCAGCCCGGTCTTTTCGAAGAACCGCGGCCAACCGACCCGCTCGATCCAGTCGTTCATGCGCTCCCAATCACGCGCATCTTCACGGTAGGCCTTGAGAATACGCTTGACGATCGCGGTGGCCTCTGGCCAACGGGGCGGGTTGTTCGGAACCCCGGCAGCAACGAGTTTTTGGAAGCTCGGCTTGCTGCGCGCGTTGGAGTGATTACCACCCACCCAAATCGCTAGCTTGGTATGCTCGGCATCGTTGATTTGCATCGGTGGACACGGTGGATAACAGGCCCCACAGCAAATACATTTTTTCTCGTCAACTTCCAACGACGGCTTTCCATCGACCTGAGCCGGACGAATCGCCGCAACCGGACAGCGCGCAACCACGGATGGACGTTCGCACACATTGGCCACTAGATCATGACTGATCCGCGGCGGCTTGGTGTGCTGTACGTTGATCGCGATATCACCTTGACCGCCACAATTGATTTGGCAGCAGGACGTGGTGATGTGAACGCGATTGGGCATATTGTGGTTTTTGAATTCGTCGATGAATTCATCCATCATAGCCTTGACGACGCCCGAGGCATCGGTACCGGGAATATCGCAGTGCAGCCACCCCTGGGTATGCGAAATCATGGAAATCGAATTCGCGGTTCCGCCCACAGGAAAACCTTCCGCTTCGAGCGCATCGATCAACGGTTGGACCTTCGCTTCCGAGTCGACCATGTATTCGACATTACTGCGGATCGTGAATCGCACGTGCCCGTCACCGTACTTCTCGCCGATGTCACACAACTTGCGCAGCGTGAAGACATCCAAAATACGCTGGGTACCGCATTTCACCGTCCAAATCGCATCGCCGCTTTTCGCGACATGGCACAGCACACCTGGACGGGGGTGTGTGTGGTATTTCCATTGACCGTAATTTTTGCGCATCACCGGATGCAAATATTGGAAGCCGTCCGGACAACCGGATTCGATCGGCTGACGCATTTCAGGCTGGGACATCAAGTTACCTCCCGCAAAAAAACCGAAGTGTCAAAAAATCAATTGCAGTCATGCGGCGACCCCGCCACTGCCAGTGCAGTCGCACCGGGGCCACCTCTTAAGCGTTTTGTCAGTGAACGCCTGCCAACCACCTCAAGCGGCCGCGGCTTGCTGCTCTTCCATTTTCCGTTGATACCATTTTTCCGCTTCTTCATCCCAACCGTCCATGCGCGCGTAGGAGCTTTGGCGCGGATGATTCACCATGTGCGGATCGACTTCCACACCGATTCCCTCAAGGAAGTTCACCAATCCGATACGCTCGATCATTTCCCCGCAACGTTCATGCTCCAAACCGTTCTCCGCCCAGAAATCGATGATACTCTCAGCCAGGCTCGTCAAGCGCTCATAATCATCTTCGCTGTCGAGCTTCATGAACGGTACCACCACGGTTCCCATGAGGTCGCCGATCTTCAGCGTCCGTTTGCCACCGATCAGGATGGTCACACCGCGGTCGTCACCCGGCGACAACGCCTTGTTCATAACGTTCAAACAATGCATGCAACGCACGCACTCCTTGTCGTTGACCGCCAACGTGTCGTCGTCGTGCAGCGTCATGCAGTTGGTTGGGCAACGCGTGGTCACGTTATCGATGACGTACTGGCGACCGCGTTCGGCGATAAATTCCTTCACGGCGGCTTGATCGATTTTCATTTCGTCACGCCAGGTGCCGATGATGGCGAAGTCCGATCGCTCGATCGAGTTCACACAATCATTGGGGCAACCGGACACTTTGAACTTGAATTTATACGGTAACGCCGGACGATGGACATCGTCGGTGAAGTTATTGAGCAGAGTACGGTGGATTTTTTGCTCATCGGCACAAGACTGCTCACAACGCGCGGCGCCGACGCAAGACATTCCGGTTCGAACACACGGCCCGGCACCGCCGAGATCCCAGCCGTAGTCGTTGATTTCATCGAAAAAATGCTGGGTATTTGTGGTATTGGCCCCGATGAACATGATGTTTCCGGTCTGCCCGTGGAAGGTCACCAGACCCGAACCCCATTTCTCCCAGCTATCGGCCAATCGGCGCAACATCTCGGTGGTGTAGTGATTGCCCGCAGGGGGCTGGACCCGCAAGGTATGGAACTCACGCGACTCGGGGAAGGCGTTACCCACTTCCGAGAACCGCGGAATGATCCCGCTGCCGTAACCGAAAACACTAACGGTACCGCCTTTCCAGTAACCTTTGCGAGTTTCGTAGGAGTGCTCGAGTTGGCCGAGCAGGTCATTGGCGATCCCTTGAATGCGTCGATCATCGTGCTGATCGCGCAATCTTTTGATGCCACTGATGAAGCTCGGCCATGGACCGTTTTCGAGCTCGTCCAACATCGGGGTTTCGTGCTGTTGCATCGACATAATGCCAGTCTCCTCGTGAACGAATGCGGAGTGAGTTAGTCGTTATAAGGACCAGGCTGATGCGATCGCCTGGCCCGTGCCTCGAGCTTCATCCCGGTTGACTACCTTCGTCGCGATGACCGGAGAACTCTGAGCGCCCTTGTAAGACATAGCCTAGGCTTGATTGCGCGAACGCAAAATCCTCCTAAGGAGATGTCTGCAAGCGGACTGGCTATCTCTCTCGAGATATACCCATTGACATCCCAAACCCCGAAATTAATCGCCCGTTATCAATGATTTGAGGAATCGATTTGGACGTCCAGGGTGCCGATCGGCGCGATCAAGCGCAGGTGATACCAGACCACGGTCCTTTTTCGTTGACCAAGCGCAAGGACTATGCCGAGTGGCGTGCCAAGAAGCTATCGCAGGTTGCGCGTGAACCGGCCGATTTATTGGTCGAGATCCGCAACCCGACCGCTTTGAGCGAGCTCGAACGCCGCGCACTGCACGAGCGTGTTTCCCGCTACAACATGGCGATTTATCGGTTTGCCGAGCCCGCTAGCGTAGACAAGCCGACCTTGCGACGCTTCGGGCACTCCCTCGGGCTGGATCACCTCGATCACAACCCTTGTGCCGACGAAGATCACATTACGACACTTTGCGTCAAGAATTTACCAGGCGACAAGATTTATATTCCCTACTCCAACCGCCCGCTGAATTGGCACACTGACGGTTATTACAACCCAACCACGCAGCTGGTTCGCACCATCGTGCTACACTGTGCCACACCCGCTGCGGTCGGTGGCGAGAACGGGCTGCTCGACCACGAGTTGGTTTACCTCCAGCTACGGGACGAATCCCCCGAATGGGTTGCCGCGCTCATGCAACCGAATGCCATGTGTATTCCGGCTAACCTTGAGGCTGGTAACGAGATTCGTGGCGTGCAGAGCGGACCCGTGTTCCTGGTGGATGCTGCGACCGGACGCTTGGCGATGCGCTACACCGCCCGCCGTCGTAACGTGCTCTGGCGCGACGACCCACTCACCCAGCAGGCGGCGACCAGACTACGGGAATTGACCGAGCACAATGCGTTCACGCTGCGGTATCGCCTGCAAGCCGGCGAGGGCTTGATCAGCAACAATACCCTACATTGTCGTTCCGCTTTTCAAGATGACCCCGAGCGCCCACGGACGCTGTACCGAGCCCGCTATTATGATCCGATCACCTTTTCCTAACCGGGAAAACGCGACACCGAGCCGCACCATGCTGCCCCAGCATACCTGTCAGGCTGGTTGGTTGCAGCAATCGGCCAATCCTTTCCGCCACCCCGCCGGCGATCCGCGCCGGTCGGATTGCTGGAGTGGTTTTGGTTTCATGGTAAAGCCACTGTGCCGACCTCGAAGGTGATCGGCGAATAACGCCAGAGGAGACCTGCTATGTTTTGGCAAGACACTGAGTCGGATACGAAACCACCAAGCGAATCGGACAAATTGGTGGATGTCGGTTTTCGCATCAACTGCCCTCAATTGCCGGTTGACCACGTACAATCGTTGTCCGACGCTATCCAAACCCTGCTTCCTTGGCTGCCAACTGAGACAGGCGCCGGTATTCATGCCATTCACGGTGCCGCATCCGGGAATGGCTGGCAACGACCGAGTGACGTGCTGCACCTGTCTCGACGCGCCCATCTCGACATCAGGGCACCGCTGCATCGTCAAGACGAGGTGCTCGCCATCGCCGGGCAAGTACTCGACGTCGCCGGCAATCGACTGGAGCTGGGCAAGGCGAACGTCAAACGACTACTCGTTTCATCGACACTGTTTGCCCGACACATCCGCGTCAAGGCCAACGAGACGGACGAAGCGACCTTTGTGGATACACTGGTCACCGAGATCAAAGCCTTGGGCATCAAGCTCAAAAAGCTCCTCTGCGGACGCGGATATCGGTTCACGTCGGCACAGGGAATGGTTGAAACCCGCAGTGTCATGGTGGCCGATCTCGATGCGCAAGACTCGATTTTTTTGCAGGAACATGGTCTGCGGGACGACCTTTTACTCGGTTTTGGGTTGTTCATTCCGCACAAAGGGATTGCTGCCGTGAAATCGAGCGTTAGTTGATTGAGTGTATGACAACAGATAAAGGGGAGACCTCGGCAATGAGTTTCGAACTCAATGGCAAAACAATTGAGACCAATGCCAACGGCTATTTGACAAACCTGGAAGACTGGAACGAAGACGTCGCGCATGCTATCGCGGAACAGGAAGGCATCACCCTCACAGACAAACACTGGGATGTCATCAACTATTTGCGGGATGAATTTTCCAACAACGCCGGCAACCAGCCGAACACGCGGACCATGGTCAAGGCGATGGGGGCGAAATGGGCAGAGAAGATCGATGCCAAGGCCCTGTATGACCTTTTCCCGAAAGATCCGAGCAAGCAGGGTGGACGCATTAGCGGCTTGCCGGAAAGTCGGCGCAAAGGCGGCTATTGATTGGCGGCAGACCCAGTCCGGTCCAACGACCTGAACCGCTTACCCCGGCATCCCTACTTTTGGGATATGGTCTGGACTTGGCGGCTGGGTCAGACTCAACGACTTAAATGCCGGCGATCGATTCGTGCCGGCATGATTCCTTTGACGACCAGCGGAGATAGTGATGAGCGAGAAACGTGAGTTAATCAACAAGATGCTCGAGATGCAAAAAAAGTTCATCGAGTACGAGCATCAGCACGGCTTGGATCCCAAGGACTATTACGCCCCTGAAAGCGGACACCCGCTGACTGGTTATCGTGACGATTACATGAGCACAGCCATGAACGTCATCGATTTGGCGCACGCCGAAGTCGGCTCGCATCGGTAGCGGTGATCGACCACCGGTGGTCACCAGCCAGGCCACCGGTAACCGCGCTAAATCTCGGCCCACAACCGCAACAGATTGACGTATGAGCGGTCCAGTCGGCGCGTGTCCTCGCAAGTGGGCGCATCGAGCAAAGCCGTCTCACGTAACGTGCCAAGATCGTACAATATGGCCCGTTGCTCGGCTGTTCGAACCATGCTTTGAATCCACGTCACCGCGACCAACCGCTCACCACGGTCCACCTTGGTCACTCGATGAACGCTCGAAGCGGGATAAACCACCGCGTCTCCCGCGGGCAGTTTGACCGCTTGTCGCCCGAAAGCCGTCTGCATCTCCAGCTCCCCGCCATCGTAATCATCCGGTTGATTCAAAAAGACGGTTACCGATAAATCCGACCGATAGCGATGATCGGCCCCCATAATCGGATCATCCACATGCAGTCCATACGCCATCCCTGGCTGATATCGCGCATAATAAGGGGCGGCAATGCGGTGTGGTAAGGCAGCCAACTGAAACTGACGGTGCTCGACCAAAGGACGCATCACCAACGCATTGAGCGCATTGAGATGCGCTGCCTCTTGGGCAACCTCTTGATTGTGTTTGACAGCCGCGGCCGCCATGCCGGCCGATACGCTGCCATCCACGAACGGTGCGCCAGCCAGCAGTCGCTGCACCCGCGCCAACGTGGTTGCATCGAGCACTTTTTCGATCACAATCACCATCGCTGCTAACCCGCCGCTTGATTGTTGCAAAAGTTTCTGCGCCGACAAGCCTGTTGTGTGCCTTCCCTCACGAGGGAGGGAAGGCACACAACAACGCACTAAACAATTTGCTAGACTATTGACTAGCGAACAACCGAAACACCCCAAACCGATCCATCCAGCCGGGAAACGCAATCACCATGCAAACGATCGACCTAAGCCGCGCTGGCAATAGCTGGGATGCCATTGACGATCATCATACCCAGTTTGTCGCGTCGTTCTATGCGACGTTTTTCGAACGCTATTTCCGAGTTCCATCGACCATCCGATGCGGAAAATGGTAAAAACGATTGCAATGGTAACACGCATGGCACAGAACGGGGATGTAGTCCGAACCCAACTGGAAAAAGTCGGCCGATCGCATCGCCGGTATCACCTGCAACTGGCGGACTTGCTGCGCCTTAAAACGGTTTTTCTCGATGTCCTCGGCGAATACTTGGGAGATCACTGGGACGAGGCGTGCAAGAAAAGTTGGGACGACGCGTTTGAACAACCCATTGTTTTGCACATAACAACAGGCTTAGCGGAGCAAAACTCGGCGTCAGACCGAGCCATCTGACCTCACGCTGACTTGTCGGCGTTCGCCAATCACAGACTGCTCGCCAACCCTCCCGTGACATGCCCTTGTGGCCAAGCTGTCAACGGACGATACGATCGGACGAATCCCCCGAAGGCCGCGACTTGACAAACGGTCACCTTACCATCGGACTGGGTGCGATACTGCGCAAGCGGTCGCATCCTTACCGCGCGGTTCCCCGTTTGACCCGATCGGCGCAGCGATGCGATACTGGCAGCCCACATCACCACGAAATCGAATCCCAAACGGCGCGGATACCGCTCGAGCATAACAGCGGACGACGGTCACACCATCCTTCAAAAGGAGCACCACCCAATGGGCCCGAAGCAGTTACCGACGGGGGCCGTATTGGCCAATGGCCAATACGTTGTCGAAGCCACCATAGGCAAAGGCGGATTCGGTGTAACCTACCTTGCCAAGCATGGGTTTATCGACGGCATGCGCTTCGCGATCAAGGAGTTCTACCCCGATGGGGTCGTGGCCAGAGACACCAATCTCAACGTCATTGTCGTCAAGGAAAACGAACGAAGTTTGTTCAACTGGGGCATACAACGCTTCAAGGACGAAGCGCAGGTCTTATCGCGTTTTTGTCACCCCAACATTGTCAGGGTCAGCAACTTCTTCGAAGACCATCGCACCGCGTACATGGTCATGGAGTATATCGAAGGAAAAAGCCTTTATCGCCATATTCGCGAGGAACGCTGGTTCTCGCAGACCGAACTCACCGCCTTGATGACGCCGCTGCTCGATGCCTTGGCGACGATTCACGAGCAAGGGCTGTTTCACCGCGACATCACACCTGGCAACATCCTACTGCGCCCCGACGACTCCCCGGTGCTGATCGATTTCGGTTCGGCGCGATATGACCTACAGCAACAAGACGGCAATCCCCTAACCAGCATGTATACGCCCGGCTATGCCCCCATCGAGCAATACGACCAATCCCGGCATGGCCCCTACACGGACCTCTATGCACTGGCTGCAACGCTCTATTTCGCCGCGTTTCACATCGAACCCAAAGATGTCTTGTACCGCAGCGCGACCATTCAATCGGGCGGAACGGATCCGTTGATTCAGCCCATCGAAATGGGTGCCGACCATTTCGATCGGTCGTTCTTGCGCGCACTCGATGCCGCATTGCGCTTGAAACCCAGCGATCGACCACAAAATGTCGTGGCATGGCGTAAGCTGCTGGCCGAAGGCGACAACTTGACCGCACCCTCCCCCGGAACGGCGGCAACATCGGCCAAGACATCGGCCAAGACATCGGCCAAGACGCAATCTCCGCGCTGGCGGTGGACGCCAACAAACATCATCGCGACGGGCATTGCGACCCTGTTATCGGTGGTGCTGCTCTGGCTGTTTTTGCCGACTGGCGATCGCATCGAACGGCGGCTTGCACGTGCCAACGAACACCTATCGCGTCCCTTGTCCGGCGAACACGTCGCTGCCGCGCACACGCTTTACCAACAGGTCGCGCAGGCGCGAACCGATCACCGCGCAGCCCAACTCGGCTTGCGCGCAACAACCAATCTCCAAGATTTCCTCGCTGCTGTGCAGACCGGCCAGTTAGCGGCAGCAGAACAAGCCCTTGCCCGGGCGACGGCGGATTTGGGCGAACTCGATATCTCGCCGGACTTGGTCGACCAGGCGCAACAACGCTTCACCGCGGCAAAGACGCTAACAGTAATCAAGCAACTTTTGACTTCGTTGCCACTGCACGAGTCGGCCTTAAGTCAAGCGAATGGTCTGGTCGAGCAGCTTCCCGCGGCTGATCGGTGGGTCGAGGAACGTCTAAAAGCCGTTCAACAAGGCGTCGCTGCCTTGCAAGACGCTCGTCAACAGATCGCGGCAGCGAAGCTCGAACCGGCTCGTCAGGCGATCGAACGCGCCGAACAAGCACTTAAGGTCACCGGGATCGACCGGCTGGACGTCGCCTGGCAGCAATGGCAAAAAGCGCAGGCACAACCCACCTCCCGCAGCGACAGCATGGCCACAACAGCACCCGACCGACCGTTTGATGCGGTTCGCGCTGAGGATACGACGCATCCCGTTCGCTTGACAGACTTGCTTGACGATCTGGCCGAACGACCGATTGGACCGGTTCAACTGCAACGACTGAGCCACGACGCGCAACGCATCGCCAGCGCTGATCTTAGCGAGCCAGACGCCACGACCGTATCGAATGCCTTGAACTTGGCCAACCAAGCTCACCGCAATAGCGCCCAAAATGCGCTCGCAACCGCCAAACGCAACATCGCGGACGGCAAAATCGCGGTCCGCACTCTGGCCAATCAAGACGCCAAGCTCGCCTTGACCCGTTTGCTCGAGGAAATCGAACAGGACATCGAACGCGCGATGCCATCACCGGCCGACATCATCCCGAACATGGCCCGGGCCTTGAGTGCCATTCGCAGCGGCCCACTGCAACAACGCAACCTGCAGCTGGCAGCCGGCCATTTCGATGAAATTTTGTCGTTACAGTCCGACCAACCGTCAGCCATGGCCGGACAACGATTGTTGACCGAACTGCGCCGCCTGAAGGAAGCGAAAACCAACGGCGATACAGCTGCCGTCGCACAAGCACTGACGCAGGCGCAAAACCATCTTAGCGAAACGGATTTGGCGACACCGATCCGAACCAAGATTCTCGATGCGATTCGTGCTGCCGCGGCGGAATAGACCCATCCAAGCACAGCGATTCGCGTTCGGCTCAAAAAGCCCGGTTCCGCTCGAAGGCCGATTGACGAACCGATCAGCTCACGCTCAAAGCCGACCCGAATCGCGCATCATGGCGACCCGGTTACCCTACCGCCCGACCGAATCAAACCAAACACCACCGCCCTATTCCGTCCCTGCGACTTGGCGGCATAAAGCGCGTCATCCGCCTCGCGCTTGAGCGTTTCGGCACAGGTGATCTCGGCGCCGATCTGTCGTGCC
>CAZWQC010000001.1:2652-30304 GCA_964635785.1 uncultured Ectothiorhodospiraceae bacterium | reverse complement strand
TTAAGCTGAGGGCTCTTCAGCAGAATCTGTGGGTAAGCATAATGACACCTGAGCACAAATCCTTAGCTTAGCCAGGTTAAGATGTGCCTCTTGAGTGAGCCCATTCCGATCTCGCTTGTGAGATCATAGATCACGAAGGTTATGTAACCTGACTGCGAACCGGGGGACGCAATGCAGCTTAAAAGTCTGACCGATGGCGGCGGTCACTCGTAGATGGGGTTTATGGGGCGTTTGCGACAAATCTGGCTTGGTCCTCCGCGCGGTCGAGCGTGTCTGGACGGTTGCGAATCATTTTTGGTCATTGGTTTGTCCGAGGTCAGTGACAGGAGCAGGCGCTTTATACGGAGCCATGGCGCAAGTACAGCCGCAAATCGCGATGCCAAATACTCACTTGCATGTTTTTTATGCAGTTGGCGTAACGCGACGAGACCTCCGAGAAGGTCGGTGGCAAGTCGGCATCAAAGCTCTCGAACACGCTATCGATAACACAACTAGGGAGTGCGCAAGCCATGCCGCAGGTTGGGCATAGCCATCAATCGGCTCGTTGAGCGTGGTGCCGAATTGATGAATAAAAGCGACATAACACAATGGCAAAGAAAAGCGTGACGAGCGGACTTGACGGCAGCGGCTGGTTATCGTGCTACTCCCGTTCTCGCTCTCTTACAGCAGGCATCGGTCGTTCATCGTTGCGCGGATTCAATAAACTCCATCGTGTTTGCGATTTCGATAGCTTAACTTGCAGGAACATCGCCACAACCAAGTAAAGGCTTTTAATCTGCCCCAGATTGAATCGCTTAATCTTGTCAAGCAAGCTCCCCGCCTGCCACCAAGCAATGACCGGTCCGAGCACGCGATTTTCGATGACAGATTGTTCCCAATACGCTTTTAACGCTTCAGGTTCAAGTCCATTCGAGCGCTGTTCAAGCTTTGCTTGAATGCGAGCCGCTACAGCGGATTCAGGGATAGCCGGTCGTCCCGTATCATCCAACCACAACACTCGGGTAGCAAACTCAGCCATTCCCTGCTTGTCGAGTTCGACGGCAAGCAGCAGCAACTCGCGGTCGGCTTGCGTCACCTCGCTTTGGTAGCGCCGTTTGGGGCCGATCCAATCGACATCCGCATCAGTGAAGTTACCCAAGCTATAGACAATCAAACCCTCACGATAATGCTCGATCCCTTGAATCATGTGGCTATGGTGTCCCAGCACCAGACGAGCGCCGTCATCGATCAATTGCCGCGCAAGTTGGGCTTGCTCAGGCGTCGGGTATGCGCTGTACTCAAACCCCCAATGCAATACAACGACAACGTGATCAACGCATTCCGAGAGCGATCGAACCTGCGCTCGAAGCCGATCGGGTTGCAAAGGGGCCGCACCCACTTGTGCCTCCCCAGCCTGAGCGCCCGGTTTGGTCGACTCGTCACACGCTGCCAATAGTGCGATTTGAACACCCGCTTTCTCGAAAAAGACCGGTCGCGTGCTTGCTTCGAGATCATCGCCGGCACCGAACGGGGCGATACCGACAGAGCGCAAGACCTCGGTGGTGTGACGGTAGCCGGTCTCACCGAAATCAAAACTATGGTTGTTAGCCAAGCTAAGATGGGTAAAACCGGCTTCCCGAAGGACCGCCGCATAGTGCGGATTCGCTTGCAAACACAGTTTGTCATCGCGAGGCAGCCCGCTAGCGGTCAATACGCATTCCAAATTGCCCACCACCACATCCGCCTGTCGCAGCACAGGCGTCACTTCCGCAAAGACTGCTGCCGCCTTACCCTGTTCCAGCAGCTCGTTGTACCGACCAAAGAGCATGATATCCCCGACAATGACAAGACGCAGGCGGTCTTGTGGTTGGGTGTTGAGTTTAAGCATCGTGATTCCTCAAGCGGATGAACCTCATAAACGACACATCGCGACCGCGAAGCGCTCCCATCACCATTCCTCGGTAGACAATCTATCGCTTTACACATGATCCTGGCCAGCGAGCCGATGGCGAGGTCGCGTTTAATCAACGCGTGGATTCTAGTTGCCAAAAGCCTCGCGAGCGCCTACAATCCGGCATCCCATCAAGTTTTCGCCCATGAACCTGATGCTGTCATGCAAAGGAATGCTATTTGCACGTGAATCGGGAAGATGATGAATCGCCGGTCAAGGGCATGATGACAACGCGCGTTTAGTTGTCACATCGTGCGGTCGATCACACATGCCCAACAAATGAAGTGTAGTCAATTTATGTTTAGCATTCAGGGCCATATCCCTGTTTCCAAAACCACTTTTGAACATCATCGTCTTCATGGTTAACGTCCTCAAGAAGTTGTACGAGTACCGAGAACTTATCGCCGTTCTCGCTTGGAAAAATATCTCGGTTCGCTACAAGCAAGCATACCTCGGTATCGCTTGGGCTGTGCTCAAACCGGTCATGCTCATGCTGATCTTCACTTTGGTGAAATCGTTCGTTGGCATTGAGAGCGGTGACGTACCTTATCCAATCCTAACGTTCGCGGCCCTCCTTCCTTGGATATTTTTTCAGGAGTCAACCTCTGAAGGCGTGAATAGCGTGGTCGGCAACGCCGCATTGATCAAGAAAATCTATTTCCCCAGGGAGGTTTTTCCGTTAACCGCCATGGTATCAAAACTCGTGGAGCTCGGTATTAGCTTCATTATACTGGCGGCGCTAATGTTATGGTACCAAATGGCGCCTACCATACATGTTCTCTGGGTTCCGATCATCCTGGTCTACGTGTTGTTAGCCGCCCTCACCGTTTCGTTGTTCGGCGCCGCAGTCAACGTCTATTACCGGGATGTCCGCGCAGCACTCCCGGTTCTGATCACGCTCATGATGTATGCGTCGCCGGTCATCTACCCCTTCGCTTTGGTCAAGAAAACGCTTCTGACCGAGCAGGCCGCAGGCGAGTGGTCGAACATTCTTTATACCATCTACACGTTAAACCCGCTTGCAGGCATTATTGACGGATTCCAGAAATCGGTACTCCGCGGGGAAGCGCCGGACTTAGCGGTGATGCTTCCGGGAATGATCACGGTAGCCGTGCTATTACCGTTGAGTTATCTCTTCTTCAAGCGCGCCGAAACGTACTTTGCGGATGTGATTTAGCTCCATGTCTCCTATCATTGACGTCAACAATCTCACCAAAGAGTATAGGCTTGGTCAGCTGGCTAGCCTGAAAGATACCGCAATTAACAAATTCCGCCAGTTCCGTCGTTTGCCAACGATACAGCGAGAGGTATTCACAGCGCTTAGTGAGGTT
This sequence comes from uncultured Ectothiorhodospiraceae bacterium, assembly GCA_964635785.1. Lineage (GTDB taxonomy): Bacteria > Pseudomonadota > Gammaproteobacteria > CAYFSA01 > CAYFSA01 > CAYFSA01. The sequence goes on along the minus strand of CAZWQC010000001.1, from coordinate 27,043 downwards.
AGCTTTACTATAGAGCCGGGAGAGGTCGTCGGAATCATCGGTCATAACGGTGCCGGAAAGAGTACCCTACTCAAGATCCTGGCCGGCATTGTAACACCAACCCATGGGACGATTTCCGTAAACAGCAACGTTGCTCCACTGATCGAACTTGGCGCAGGTCTCGTTCCGGATCTAACGGGAAGGGAGAACGTTTTTCTTAATGCCGCCATTTTTGGCATGAACCGTAGCGAAACGCTCCGTCGGTTCGATGAGATAGTGGCCTTTGCCGAGCTATCACAGTTTATCGACACGCCTATCAAGCGCTACAGCTCGGGTATGCAAGTGCGTCTGGGATTTGCGATTGCCACCACCATTGATGCAGAGATACTCATTATCGATGAAGTACTCTCTGTGGGTGACCTTGCTTTTCAACGAAAATGCTTTGATCGTTTGGAGCATCTGATAAAGCGCCAGGGAAGAACTGTTCTTTTGGTTAGTCACAACATAAGGCAGGTCGTCCGCATCTGCGATCGAGCGATTCTCCTCGAACAAGGCAAAATTGCGGTAGACGGGAATCCGGAAGAAGTATGCGACACTTTCTACACGCAAAGCAACCGACGGATTGTAACACAACGTGAAAACGCAACAGAGAAAACGACCGGGCAGTTAACATCTGGGGAAGCGTTTCTTCAATCTATCGACATTTTTCACGCTAACTCCCATTGCCATAACGAAGTTGTAACCGGAGAGAATTGTACAATACGCGCTGTTTTTGAAATCACCAAGCCGCTGAACGATATTGAGATCGCGATTGGATTTCATACAACCGACTTTATCTATATATCGTCGATGGATTCTTCCCGGCAGTTTGAGCGCATTGATCTCTCTCCTGGTCTTCATATAATCCATTGCGAAATCGAATGCATGCCCCTCAGACCAGGCGTTTATGCTTTGCGTGCTGGTATCTATGATAAGGCCCTGACCAAGCTATTTTATGGTGAAACCCTAAAGGTGTTTGCTGTCCGAAGCAAAAATCATCAACAAAGCAAATTCCTTCTGAAGGGACTCATTGACATCTCTGCACAATGGTCAATTGAAAAATCAGGTTAGCAAGCTAGTTCGGTAGACCAAACACAATAATTGTCCGTGGGAAGATGCTGAGTTACAAGCCTAACGCATGCGTGCGAATAGCTTGGTAAATCATGACAATTTTTTTGTGGCTACCTAATCAATGTGCGTTATTATAGCTTGCAATATCGCTACAGAAGACAAGCTTGAGTATCATGCTTTCTTGCTAAGCCACCTAGAGCAAAGAAAAGCAGCCTATGCCGAGAGCCCCGCTCCGAGCGGGGCTCTCGGCATAATCTATCTTGTTTAACTAATGAATCAGTTCGTAGCGGAGTTGCGTTATGCCGAAATTATTGTCGGTTCAAACATTCCCCTCGCCACGCGATTCCGATTTTACACGCGTATCCGGAACCGTTGAATTTTACAACAAACAACAGCAACAAACAATTTGGTTCGACTATCCGTCAGTTTACGATGAATTTATCGATCATAGTGGCAATGCGTGGCTTGCCGCCTTGCTGCCAATCGCCGTCGTTGAGAAGGAAGATCTTCGCATCGGTATACCAGTCGATCCATTGTTACTTGACAATGTACGCGGGATCATGCAATTGTGGCGATCCTGGTACAACTGGATCGTACCGATAAACGTTGTGGCGACTGAGTCTCAGTCAACACCGTCCGAGGTACCGGCCAAGGGCACGATCATATTCTTTACTGGTGGAATAGATTCCAGCTTCTCCCTATTGCACTATCGCCACCTCCGAAGACACACCGTAATCCCCGATATTTATTTAACAACTGTTTGGGGTTTTGATGTTCCGCTTGATAAACCGGATACATTTTCGAATGCGCGTGCTGTTGCAAGATCTGCCGCCACCCGTTATCAGGCAGGTTTCATTGAAGTCGTGACAAACTTGCGTAGTTTCTCTGCATTTGCCTTTGGCAAACAACTCTATTCCGAGTTTAGTTACGGCGCAGCACTTGCGAGTGTTGGCCTGTTATTTGGACGTTCGATCAATGAAGTTGTCATCGGATCGGCACTCGATCTCCCTCATGTCTTGCCCAGTGGTGCCCATCCACTCACTGATCCGCTGTTTAGCACACTGGCAACAACCATCCGCCATGATGGTGCCACCTTCAATCGAGTTGAAAAAACACGCTATATCCTCACCGATCAGGGCGCTCTTAGTAACTTAAGAGTCTGTTGGAGCTGGAGCACAAAACTGAATTGTTCTGTGTGCAGCAAGTGCTTGCGCACGATGGTCACAATCGATCTGCTTGGGCAACGAGCGCTGGCCACAACGTTTGACTGGTCAACCTATTCTGTTGAGAAGATTGCAGGCATCTTCATCGAAAAGCAACCTGAAGTTATTTTTTACAAAGAAATTGCGCAGCTTGCTCGCGAACTAGGCCGCCATGATATTGCCAATGCCATGAGGAAAAGCATCCTAAAATCAGCAATGATCAGAACATTGCATCTTCCTCGCATATTGCATTATTTTGCTAAATACACTCGTATTATTCCCGTCTTGTGGCGTACTTCTTCGTCATTTGACCGTTTACGCAAGCGCATTTTTAACAATAGATGATTTCTTTTTTTGTTTCCTATTCTCGAGTACGTTATGGCTACTTGTAAGGCAGCGGTCGTTACTGCACCCAACATCCGCTTCGTAAACACCGGCATGATCTCAGTTGAACTCGCTGCCAAGGCATTCTTGCAGAGGTTTTTCCCGAGTTGCCAAATCCAGTTCTACTCGATCATTCCGCCCGATCCACCTGGTGAAAAACGGTGGATGATGATGGACCTTGGTTACGTACATGAATCCGCAACAAGTATAGACAATTTGTTCAGATCCAAACCCATGCCCGACCGCATCGACGAGATTTTTTCTCACGATTTGATCCTGTACTGGGGCGACTTCCTGCAAGCCAGACACTACATAAACACAGAGTGCATTAATAGACTCAAAAGTGTTTACCACTTGGATAGCAAACAAGCATTTTCTATTGCGTTTCGCGGACTTTTACAAGCCGATGAACCTGAGTCCGTGGCTTCAAAAAGTATCGTGTTCGGTAGCAGCCTACTGAGTAACTCATCAAACGATTACTGCCAGCAGGACTACAACGTCGCTGTATCCGCTTTCTTTCGAAAGGTTCGCGCCGCTTTATTAAGGGATCCAATATCTGCCACCCGCGTCGCTCACATCAGACGCGCCTTTACGCAGACACACTTGGGGCAGGATCCTGCTTTTCTTCTTAACGACAATGACTTATCGGCCCTTCCGACGACCCCGTGGTCCGCTAACCTACGGAACAACTCGTCCATCGGACTGTTCTTCGGTACGCGGACCAGAATACCTCGACGGCTTTTGCCTTTTTGCGAACGAGTTGCGCGAGATCTTGGTGTATCGGTCGAATGGATTCCTTGGTTTCCATATCACGAAATACTAAAACAGAGAGATAATAGAAGCGCCACCGGAAAACACGAGGTCAGCGACCGCAAGCTACTGAGAATGATCCAATCCCTTTCTCCACGCGGCCTTAACTACAAGGCTGGGGATCTGCTTTCTTCCTTGGGTAAGTATCGTGCCATCATTACAGATACCTATCACCTTTGCATCAATGCATGGAGAGCTGGAACACCCGCAATCTGCTTTGGCGCAGAGACGAGTTCTTCAAATGCGGTCATCAGCGATTTCAAGAAACGTGTTCTCTATGAGATGTACGACGCCAAAGAATTCTATTTCGATACAAGCTTTCTTGCTGACTCGGCCGATGAAAGCAGACTGGCTCGCAAAGTAGCATCCTTACTTGAAAACCCGCTGTGTATCGACTTCGTTCTTGATCGAGTTCGGACACACAGTGCGGGTGTAGAAGAGATGCTTAAAGACTTCACTTCAACGATAGTGGGTTAAACAGCGCAGTGATAATCAAGCCCAAGAACAGGATGAAATATCTTGACTTTCCGTCCCTCTTCGTTTGTTGCGCTGTAGGATGAAATTACTCCTTGCCGGCGAGCGCCCCCCCTATCCGCTATTCCTCGGCGGAGCGGCACGCTGTGCCCACAAGATTCTTACCCATCTTGCTCAATCCCCCGACGTCACCTGCGCGGCAGTCGGATCAGCGCAATACTCGGTCACTCCTTGGACGATTCCGGACGAGAAAGAACGAAAAGCATTAGGTATCCGCTCCATTCACTCCGATTCGGATCGTTTCACCATTGACTGTGGGTACCCGATCCATCTCATTGCAAACACTGAGCAGGTACTTGATCAACTCATCGATGAATACAAACCTGACCTTATCTGGACGCAACTCGAAGGAGCCCAAGCTATTCTGGAAAGGGCAAGGCACAAAGGGATCCAAGGTCTATACTATGTCCATGATGCCGAATTCAAACCAAACGAGATACGTGCGATCACCGCAACCCGATGTCACATGGTCTGCTGCAGCGGCTTTCTCGCCAAAAAGATATATCGCACGGTTGGCCGCTCAGCCCATGTCGTCTACCCGCCAGCAGAACGCTACTTCGATACTGTAGGGGCACCGGATGGCTACGTCACCATGATCAACCCCGTCAATGTGAAGGGGCAACAAACATTTCTCGAGATCGCCAAGCGCCTACCGAAGATACCATTTCTGCTCGTTGAATCCTGGAAATTGAGTGATCGCGCTTTACAGCAGTTAATGGAAAGTCTAGCGGCTTTGCCAAATGTCCGATTTATGCGGCGCGTTTCGGATATGAGAACAATTTACAGTCAAACTCGGTTGCTACTGGTCCCATCGATCTGGGAAGAAGGTTTTGGCATGGTCGCCATTGAAGCTCAGTCCGCTGGGATTCCAGTGATTGCGAGTGCCCGTGGAGGATTGCCGGAATCGGTCGGCGACGGCGGGGTTTTGATCAAGGACTATACCAATCCGCAACCGTGGGTACAGACCATTACCGACCTGTTTGCCAACGTAAAACGCTATAACGCGTTGGCGTCTGCGGCGATAGACCATGCCCGGTCACCTATTTTTGAACCCCATGAGCTGGCTCGACGATTCCTGGCAATATGCCAACATCAAGAACCTGCTCACCGACCAATTCTGCAGTTTGGAACCCGAAAGATTCTGGGCGCTATGTCGAAGCGCTCGCGATAGGGCCAAACCACAAATCCTCGTTGCCATCGATCGTAATCTGTCGCTTGCCGGCCATCTACCAAAGGAGTTGTAAACAAATGTCGAATGTTAAAGAAGTTGTACCGAACTCACTGGCAATGATCAAAACCGCTGCCGCGCTCGTGCTGCTGGCAAGCTGCTCTGCCTCAACCCCACCGCCTCCGCTTTTCGTCGATGCAACACTCCGTTCGGGTATCACTGCGGACGTCGGCATGACCTACGGCGCCGCGTGGGGGGACTATGACGGTGACGGCCTGCCCGATCTTTACGTCACCAACCATCTCAATGATGCGCAACTCTACCGGAACTTAGGCACTGGCTATTTTGCCGACGTGACCGCGGAAGTTTTCGCAAAAGAAGAGATTGGTGGCGATAAACACGGTGCGGCATGGGCGGATTTCGACAACGATGGTGATTCCGACCTAGTGCAGTTGGCAGGCGCTCGGCGTGGCGTCGGTACAGAACCCAAGCGGTTGTTTCGCAACTCTGGAAATCACCTACAAGACGTCGCGAAATCACTGGGTGTCGACAACCCGTACGGTCGCACCCGCATGCCGCTATGGTTGGACCTCAATTTAGATGGCCGTCTGGATCTCTTCCATGGCGCGGAGAGACGCTTCGACTCCCTCGTGCCCCCATTTGTATTTCTCCAGGAAGGTGATCGCTTCGAACCCGACAACAACGCCTTACCCTTCACTACCGATTCCGTACCATTTTGCATCGTCACAGCCTTATGGGAACACGTCTACCCCGCAGTCGTTTGTCGGGCGATGAGTCCAAACCAAGCGTCACAGTGCTTCGACACATCAAGTCTCCCGGCCAAGACCTGCAACCTTCTCCCCAAGACCGCCTTCAACGACATCGCCGCAGGCGATTTCGATAACGATGGTGCGATTGACCTATTCCTTACCCGCAGCAATCCGCCAGGTACGGTTGCCCTGGGCAAGCCAGGGAGCAACGTTATCGTCGCAGACATCGTGGTTGAGCCAGGGGAAGACAGCGCGAAAGCCAGTGTGCGCGTTCAGACGGCGGCAGAGGTCCGCTTCGAGGTGACCTCCGCTTGGCCACATCAAGCCCTGTCCCCACAAAGCATTTGCCTCGGTGAGCAAGGCTGGCACCCGAACGCCTTGCAGTTTTCGCTATCCGTTGCAACCGCGGGCATTGCTGGGATTTCCTCAGCCGGGCCTGGTCCCGAGACACAAGTCAGGATCGGTCTCATTGCACCGACTACCTGGCAAATCGACGTGCTGGCAGCCGCCTCAGAACAGGTCAGCAGCCCGAAAAAGCAACATCAGGTCGCGTTGAAGATCATCGGGTCACAACCACTGACAAACAGCGAAATCGTTGGCCACACGCTGCCTAACGAGGCAGCGCCAGCGCGCCTGCTCATGAACAGGGACGGCAAACTCGTGGAAGCGAGCGAGAAACGTGGTATCAACGATGTGCTGGTCGCCGGCGTGAGCGTTGTCAGCGGTGATTTCGACAACGACATGGATTTAGATTTGTTTGTCCTTGCTTCTGGCCTGGTCAGCAATCACAAGAACGTTCTCCTGCGCAACCGTGGCGACGGGTACTTTGAAGTGGACCCGACTGCGGGTGGTGCCTCAGGACCGCTGGCTGGGGTTGGGGACAGCGTAACGACCGTGGATTACAATACTGACGGATTCCTTGATCTCTTCGTTGCCAACGGTGGCAGCATGGGACGCAGTCTTGGCGTGCCGTCGGCCAGCGGCGGTTACCGGCTCTATCGTAACCTTGGCAACGCCAACCATTGGCTGCAACTCGATCTGGAAGGCACCCAAACGAACCGCAATGGCATTGGTGCTCGGGTCGAGGTCACCGCAGGTGGAATCACCCAGGTACGTTTCCAGGAAGGGGGAATACACCGGCGCAGCCAGAACCATAGCCGGTTACACTTCGGCTTGGGCACTCATTCTCAGGTGCAGTCGATTCGCATCTACTGGCCAAGTGGCACAACTCAGATACTTCAAACGATTGCTGCAGACCAAATTCTGCGGATAACCGAGCCGTCAACATGACCCGTAGCTCAAGATAGGGGAAACCATGATCATGCCCTTTTGGCAAAGGCACAAAGTTCCGAGTTACCTCCGTGCCATGCAATGGTGTCGCGAACACGCGGTGCCAGATCAAGGCATCATCGTGCATACCAAACAACCTCAACCCTACCCGGAAGTCACTGGCTATTACATCCCCACCTTGTACCAGTGGAATGAACTAGCACTCGCGCGCAGTTGGACACGCTGGTTACTTTCCATCCAACTGCCTTCTGGTGCCTTCCCCGCCCCGGATGGCATGCCGTATACATTCGATACTGGCCAGGTCATGCGGGGTCTGATTGCCGCGCTCGATGACGTGTCTGGCACAGAGGTTGCGCTGCGGCGTGCTTGTGATTGGGTTGTGGCTCAGGTCAATGAAGATGGCCGGCTGACCACACCGACGACCGAACTCTGGACCGATATCGCGAGTGATCTGATCCACACCTACGTCCTTCCGCCATTGGCCGAAGCCGGACGCAAGCTCGGCGTCAAGGCATACGAGGACACCGCGAGGTTTGTGCTGGGTTACTACAAACGGCAGCACGACCTAGTTCCGTTCAACCGACTCTCGCACTTCCATGCCTATGCCATGGAGGCACTGGTAGAGCTTGGCGAATGGGAGCTCGCCAAGCAAGGCATGGCCGAGGCTGCACGGCATCAAACTCGCAACGGGCGGGTCCCCGCCTATCCAAACGTCGGCTGGGTTTGTTCCACGGGACTCGCACAATATGCCGTGATCTGGTACAACCTCGGGGACAAGCGACGCGCCGATTCCGCTATCCGCTATCTCGAACAGATCCAGAACCCTTCAGGCGGTTTCTACGGTAGTTACGGGCCAGGCGCCAACTACATACCCAAGGCAGAAATCAGCTGGGCAGTGAAGTATTTCTTAGATGCCTACCACCTCAAGCTGCAGGGAAAAACCCGTCATGCATAAGATTCTGACCGTATTTGGGACCAGGCCAGAGACCATCAAGATGGCGCCGCTGATCGCGGAGCTAGAACGCCATCCGGAGCAACTAGAGAACCGCAATTGCTTGACCGGGCAACACCGCGACATGGTCGCCCCTTTGCTTGATCTGTTCAATATTCGCGTCGATTACGACCTTGAGTTGATGCGCGAGAATCAAACCTTGGCACACATTACAACTCGAGTACTTCACGAAATCGACGCAATCCTAGCACAGGACCGCGTTGATCTGTTGTTGGTTCAAGGGGACACCACGACCGCAATGGCCGCCGCGATGGCCGCTTTTTACGCCGGCATTCCGGTGGGGCATGTCGAGGCAGGATTGCGTACCTATGATAAGCACCACCCCTACCCGGAGGAAGCCAACCGAAAGATCATCGACACCGTTGCCGATCTATTCTTTGCCCATAGCGAGCTGGCCAAGTCGAACCTACTCAAGGAAGGCATTGCCGACGACCACATTGCAGTAACCGGCAACACCGTCATCGATGCACTGCTGGATGTCGCCGCCCGTCCGTTCGAGTTCAACGGCACGCCACTTGAGTCAATTCCCTTCGGTCAAAAGAAGATCATTCTGGTCACGGCACATCGGCGAGAGAGCTTTGGGGAACCCTTCGAGTCCCTCTGTCACGGCCTTCGCAAATTGGCCGCTCAGTACGTCGATGAGATCGTATTGGTCTATCCGGTGCATCGTAATCCAAACGTGCGCAAGGTCGTTCAACGACTGCTAGCGAACCAGACGAATGTAATGCTTCTCGACCCGCTGGATTATCTGCCACTCGTCCAGCTCATGAAGCGCGTCCACTTCGTCTTGACCGATTCTGGCGGACTTCAGGAAGAGGCACCCAGCCTGGGCAAACCCGTTCTAGTGATGCGCCAGGTGACCGAGCGTCAGGAGGCCGTCGCGGCAGGTACCGTCAAGCTGATCGGTACCGATTCCGATACCATCGTGGGCGAGGCCAGCCGATTGCTGGAAGATGCCGACGCCTACCTGGCCATGGCGACTCGCCAAAACCCTTACGGGGATGGCACCGCCAGCCAGCAGATCGTTACCCGCATTTTGCAGGAATGGGGCCTAACGAGTCATCCGGTGATCGAGCCAGCATGACCACGCCATCCGAGAAGGTGCTGGTCAGCATCGTGCTGCCCACCTACAACCGTGCGCACCTGTTGCCTTACGCGATTCGCAGCGTACTCAATCAAAGTCATACGAACCTGGAGTTGATCGTCGTCGACGATCACTCTTCTGACACCACACCGGACGTCGTCGCCGAATTCGACGACCCCCGCATCCGCTATTTCAGAAACGATCCAAACCTCAGGCTTCCGCGCAGTCTGAACCGCGGCTTTTCCCAGGCAAGCGGCGACTACCTGACCTGGACCTCGGATGACAACCTATTCCTGCCGACGGCGATTGCCCGCATGGTCGAAATGCTAACGCATCGAGCTTGTGACTTCGTGTATGCCGACTACTATCAGTTCTCGAACCTTACGGAAGACGGACGACCCACCGAGACTGAGCTTCGCCGGCTTCCTGACAAGCTTCAGCTCGGCAAGGGGAATCACATCGGCGCCTGCTTCCTTTACACCCGCGCCGTTTACGACACCATCGGCGAGTACGACCCAGAGCTGTTTCTGGTCGAGGATTATGATTATTGGATGCGGGCCGCCAAGCAATTCTCGTTTTGCCACCTTGCCGAACCGCTGTATTATTTCCGGCGCGATGAGAATACGTTGTTTTGGTCCCGCTTCGGCGAGGTTAAGTCCGCGGATATCCTGGCCCGCTACAAGAACGGATTCGCCTCTAGCGATCAGGTCACCGAAGCCATGGTCAAGTTGGCGCTGGCGGATCCCAGCAACCTCAACCACTTCCTCCTCAGGATATCCTATGCGGTCGTACGAAAGAGATCATGGCGGCTGACCCAGCTGTACCGCAGGCTTGCCTCTCGATATTTGCGGCAACGACTGCGCAAACCCATCGACAGCCTCCTGAACCGGTATAGTCAAGGGGAGGTCTCTTTTGGCGACAGCAAGGATGCGCTGAGTGCTCGCTTGCAACGGCTTGCGAATATTCAGTACTTCGAGCCTAACAAGCTGGAGCCCTAAAGTTGATGGCGATGTTAAAAGAATGGCTCAGCCCATGGCGCGGCACCACCAGCGCTCGCCGCATGCACGACCGACTGATGTCCAACCATCATGGTCTCACAACCGGTTTGGAGCAGCTGGTCCACCTTTGCCCGCCCAGCAGCGCTGCCGACGAGGAACACCCCATCTTCCTGCTATCGGCTGGCTGGCGCTCTGGTTCGACACTGTTGCAGCGCCTGCTTATGTCCGGCACCGACACGCTCATCTGGGGGGAACCCTACGATGAATGCGGGATGATTCAAGCGCTTGCGAACAGCCTCCGCGCCTTTCGTCCTGATTGGCCGCCGCCCGACTACTACTATGATGGCACGCCGCCCGGCCACCTCACTGGCAGCTGGATTGCTAACCTTTTTCCTGCGTTGGAAGACCTGCGTGCCGGTCATCGCGCCTTGTTCGAGCGTACGTTCGCGGCACCTGCAAGGCAAGCTGGAGCCAAACGCTGGGGCCTCAAAGAAGTACGGCTCACGGCTGACCACGCGGCCTATCTGCGCTGGCTATTCCCTCGCGCCCGTTTTCTATTTCTCTACCGTAACCCGCTCGATGCATACCGATCGTACAATCGCTATGGCCGCAACTGGTACGATACCTTCCCCGATCGTCCGGTGTTCACACCCAAGGCATTCGGTCAGCATTGGCAGTCGCTGGTGGAGGGATACCTACAAAACGCAGAGTCTCTCGATGCTCTGCTCATTCGATACGAAGACATCTCGGGTCAATCCGACGCGATTGAACGCATCGAAGCCTACCTTGGCATGAAGCTCGACCGAAGTACATTGCGCCAGAAGATCGGTAGTTCGGACGATAACGGCCGCATCGCCCGAATCAGCATCGTGGAACACCGTTTGCTAAAACGCGCCGTCTCTCCGCTCGCCGACACACTAGGATACTCGTTATGAGGCCGCCTACTATCGCTATCGCGATTCCAACGCACAATCGACCCGAGTATCTACGCGAGGCCCTGACCAGCGTTGAACGCCAGACCGTTCGCCCTGACGAGGTCATTATCGTCGATGATGCGTCGCAACCGCCGGTCAACTATGACGATGTCACGGCAGTCCTCTCGGTTCCTGCTCGAATCTTTCGACATGATACCGCAAAGGGTCTCGCCTGGAATCGCAACAAGGCCGTCACCGAAGCCAACTCTGATTTTATCGTGCCGCTAGACGATGACGATCGGCTTGCTCCCATTGCGATTGAAAACATCGCACGGCGGCTTGCGCACAATCCAAACACGGATGTCCTCTTTCTGACGCTGGAGGGCTTCGGCTCACGCGCGGAACATTTCAATCGAGTGCAGCCTGAAGGCACAAAAAAAGCGCTTGCCCAAGTCAGCACTCGTCCAATCGACGCGCAATGTATTGCGATCGAGAGCAATTTCCTGGTGCCACTGCTCAAGTCCGTACCGCAATCGTTTCAACACCCGGTTGTCCACAAGCGCTTTTGGGTTGAGGTAGCAACACTTCGGCTCAAGGCTTATGCCACGGTCAATGGTCTTGATGACACCGAAGCCGCACAAGCATTGCTCACGGGTCCTCTGCGCGATTCCGAATGGGCTATCTACAGCGCATTCCTGGCAAAGAAGGTTTTGCTTCTGGAGGGCGGTTTCTACCAAATGCGTTGCGAAGGGCAAGGTTCTGTCAGCAAGCCGGAGCAACGTCATCGCCAGGTTATGCAATCTCTTAACATCAAACGCACATTAGTGGCCGCAGCAGAGCTGCTCCAGCCGTTTCGCACCTACCGATCGGCACTCCGTTCGGCCTTGCGCGCAGACTTGTTCAATACGGCGTATGCGCAGGATCTTGGCTTATCCAAAGCGGACGCGTTCAAGTATCTGTTGGCGTCGGCGACACTTGGACCCAAGCTAGTCCACGTTAAACTTGGCATACAACTCCTGCTCAGACAGCCCAGGCACCAACATGACCCAAACTAATGCCCCGCTCGACGCATCGGTCATTATCTGCACCTTCAATCGAGCCGACTCACTTTACGATACGCTGTGCGCGGTGCAGCGCCAAGAAACACACCCCGAACGCAATTGGGAGGTGATTGTCGTTGACAACAACTCCAACGATCACACCCGCAGTGTGGTAGAAGCTGTTCAAGGGGAATGGCCCTTGTTACGCTACACCTTTGAGGCCAACCAAGGACTATCCCACGCTCGCAACCACGGCATCGCACTCGCCAAGGGCCAAGTCATTCTATTTACCGACGATGATGTACTTCCCGAGGCCGACTGGGTAGAAACAACGCTAAATGGGCTTGTGCGGTATGATGCAGACGCCTGCGGCGGATACATCGCACCGATTTGGGAAACCCCTCCCCCCAATTGGCTGAATGAACGATTCTACGGTTTTTTGGCCATTCGCACCGAACGGCAAGATGACTTTGTCATTCAAGCGCATCGTGATTTGCCTTTTGGTGCCAATATGGCTTTCAAACATGATGTGTTCGATCGAGTTGGCACCTTCGACGTCCGGCGGGGGCGAATGGGCCAAGCGCTGTTCGGTGGCGAGGACTTGGACATGTTCGAGCGATTGCTTGCCGCTGGCTTCAAGGTCGTTTTTCTTGGCCGCTCCCGCGTGCATCATAAGGTCGAATCCTACCGCCTCAAAAAACAATACTTCCGCCGCTGGCGACGCCAAACAAGTCGCAATATCGCGATGAGCAAAGGCGTTATCGGCGATCGCAGGTTGCTCAATGTGCCGCTCTACATGATTCCTCAATTCGGTCGGGCCTTGTGGCGCGCAATACAAGCTCGGCTTTTTCTGACCGAGGACGAGGTGTTGCACCGGGATATGATCGTCAATCATTTCGTCGGCACATTCCAAGGCTTGTTGGCATTCCGTAACAAAACCCATGGCTGAGAACTGAGCAAGATGGCTATCTCAATCGTCGCTACGGTACGCAACGAAAGTTCCACAATAGCGGCTTTCCTCGACTCTTTACTTAATCAATCCAGGATTCCGGATGAGATCATCATCGTCGACGGCTCCAGTACCGACGGCACGCTCGATATACTCGAGGATTACGCCAACCGTCGCCAGATCAAACTCATCTCTCAACCCTGCAATATCGCCGAGGGCCGTAACTTTGGCATACGCGCGGCGTCCGCAAGCCACATTGCCGTCACCGATGCCGGATGCCGAGTTGACCCGCATTGGCTTGAGCATATTGCGTCCTGCTTTGAGCACAATCCAACGGTGGATGTTGTCGCCGGCAATTTTCGTTTCGAGACCCACACAGAATTCGAACAAGCCGTGGTTCTTGCCACGTTCCCGCCCAACCGCGATGAGACACCGTCGGCACGATACTACCCTTCCAGCCGTTCGGTCGCATTCACGAAACACGCCTGGGAACAAGCCGGCGGCTACCCCGAGTGGCTCTATGCCGCGGAAGATACCCTATTTAACATCCGGCTGCGCCAGCTTGGTTTCGATTTCGTTTTCTGCAAAGATGCGGTTGTTTACTGGCGCCCACGCGAAACCTGGCGAGCTTTGGCCCGACAACGCATTAACTTCGCCCGCGGTAACGCCCGCGTTGGTATCGGTACATCCGGCTACCTCATCAACCTGCGTGTTCATGGTCTTATTGGCCTGTTGGTGATAGCGAGCTTGTGGATTCCCTGGTTACTGGTCGCCGCGTCCGGTGTATTCGCATGGCATATCCATCGCCACCTTTTCCCGCAAGCTGCTCGTGCTACCGGAAACCGAGAATGGCGCAAGCGGCTGCTTGTTTTGGCAATCATGGAATTCGTTAGGTTAGTCGGCTTATATGGGTTTATTCTCGGACGACTCGATAGATTGTACAATCCCACCTACATTGAAAAGCAGCTTGAGTATATGGGAGTCTCTACTGTACGAACACTGGAAACCCGTCATGTCATCTAACTACTTAGTATCGATTTGGTCTAATACTCAACAGAACGATTTCCATTCGCCTGCTCGCAGCATGCCGGCTTCGTCCAGTAAAACCCTTGGTCACTCTATTTCCGGCAATGGGCCTGTGCCATGTTTAGCTTGAAAGCTATTGTGCCCACACGCATCAAACACTCGCTTAAGAGAAATCTTTCCACTGCGAAAATAGCACTTGTGGGTACGCACCACAAAACAGGCACCGTATGGCTTAAGAAGATCTTCCGAGAAATCGCGCATGAATTTGGCTTAACGATGGTTAGCCGCCGCGAAGACGAATCGCCACCGACGCCACCTTACGATATTTTTTTCATACCCACAGCGAATTCCCGAAACTCGAGGGGGCTCAGTACAGGGGGTTACACATTATTAGAGACCCTCGCGACATGATTGTATCGGCTACCTTCTACCACCGGAAATCCGACGAACCTTGGCTCCACGTGCCCCGTGCAGCGTTTGGCGGACTAACCTACCAGGAAAAAATCAACTCATACGCTTCGTTCGAGGATCAACTCCTTTTCGAAATGGAGCACGCGTCCCGCAAAAACATTTCGTCCATGTACAATTTTGACTACTCAGACGACCGCTTCATGACGATCCGCTACGAAGACCTCATCGCAGACTATCACTTAGTCAAGTTCCAACAGGCCTTTGAACACCTCGGGTTTAGACGGTCTGCCATAGGCTGGTGTCTGATCATCGCCTACCGCAACAGCCTCTTCTCTGGACTCAAGGCGTCGGACCATGTTAGATCAGGAAAGCCTCGGCAATGGCCCGAGTACTTCACAACGACTCACCGTCAAGCGTTTGACAACCTATTCGGCGACGTGCTTGCTAAACTTGGGTACAAGTGCGATGCGGCGTGGGATCAGTTGTCGCAAACACCGTCGAAGTGATTTTTGTGACCTCGACGACCTGCAGCGGCACGAAGCGAATGGCATGTTGAGTTTTCGCTTACGCGCCATCGTCGTCGCCATTCACCACTTTTCACGTACAACATTGTCGCTAGCGTAGGTCAAAATATGAGATACGAATTCGCCCGCCTGCTCTCATTGGGCTTCTACCATCGACCGATATTCCAGATTGGGGCTAGTCGCTCCGGCACCATTGTTCTGTATAAAGCCCTCGGTCGCCATCCAAAAATATTCTCCATGCCCTCCGAGAATCCCTTTGTCACGTATATCGCGTCTGCGGTGAAACCATTCGAGTTCGGCGAGGAACCCAAGTATTTCCTGCGCTCAGTTAAGATTGAGAAACCCTATTTGTACGCGCAACTGCGTCGTCTTCTTTTCGAAAGCGCTGCCGGACCCCACGGTGGATTCAAAACGCTTGCAAAAGCCTTGATTCGAGAACGCCCACCACTTCTGGGTAAGCGCATGTGGTGCGTCAAGTGCTTTCCTCTCGCCAGCGACGCACTGGCACTTCAAGTTTTGTATCCCAGCGCGAAGTTTATCTACATCGTCCGCAACGGTATCGATGTCGTCCAGTCTCGGCGTAAATTCCCTGCATTCCGCGATGGCTCTTTTGAGAGCCATTGTGAATTTTGGCGCCACTCAGCAGAAAAATTCTCCTATCTGTTAGACGCCAACTATGCTGTGAGCGTGCGCCAGGAAGACCTCCTCCACGATCCAGATGCTGTCTTTCGACGGATCTTCGCCTATCTCGGCATCGACAACCACCCTAATTCGCTAGACTACGTTGCAAACACTCTCGTACACTCTCGCGAAGATGAGACGACACACGAGAATATCGACGTCAAGGAACGTCTCACCGCAAGGGAGCCAAGCTATTCCAGTTGGACAAAAGCACAAATTGAAACATTCAAAGCCATTTGCAGTGACGAAATGCAGAAACTTGGCTACGACATCCCCTTCTAGGTCATCCCCAGAACCGCTGGTCGATTTCTGGAAGGAACTTTGCCCGCCCCTCAGAGAATGAGCTCGCCAACTGTAGGACTTCACCAATGCAGACGCTTCGCCGAGCCTCCTTTAAGCTGCACCGTAGGGTATTTCTTGCCACCAAAACGCTGCGTCAATGGTTGCGAGGCCAACATCCGCAGCTCACACTATTTGTCGCAGGCGTACAACGCTCCGGGACAAATATGATGATGGATATCCTTGAACGCAGCCTCGAAACCGACGTCTACCATGAAACCGATCAACGAGCTTTTCTCAATTATCAGATGCGCTCGGAACAGGTGATCCGTCGGTTGCGAGCGCAGTCAAACGCGCCTGTCTTTATTATCAAAGCGCTATGTGAGCTACAAACACTGCCTCACCTAATGCAGGAATTCGCACCGGCGAAAGCGATTTGGATGCTTCGCAATTATGACGATGTCGTTAACTCGATGCTCAAGTCATTCAAAAACCAAGCAAAGCAAGTTCAACGCATTGCGAGCAATCGCGATTCAGATGGTTGGCTGGGCGCCGGCATGTCGGACGACACTCATGGCATAATTCGCGAACTCGTCGAAACGAACATAAACGACGCATCGGCCGCCGCTTTGATTTGGTATTTTCGTAACATCCTTTTCTTTGAGCACGGATTTGATACCAATGACCAAGTACTGCTCGTTCGCTACGAACGGCTTGCACATAATACCAATGATGAACTGGCAAGGGTGTTTCGATTTATTGGCTTACCATATACCTCAAAGGCACCTCACCACATTCATTCTAGCTCAGTCAGCAAAGATGTTCCCAAGCCCATAGGGGAAGCTATACGTGTCGTATGTGATGAACTTCGCCGCAGATTTGAGGCCCTAACTTAGTTTCGCATTGCCAAACACTCATAAAATGCTTACGCTCGCACGCCGAAGCGTTCGGATCATCACGTCAAGCGGTGGTGGACTTCGTTCTACAAACGTGTACAACCTCGAAACAAACTTTTTTCGCTTACATGAGGTCACATGGCTGGTTTACGTCCCAATGCCCATACACAATACGGAAAACGGGGTTCATTCCGAAGGGTGTGCAAGTATTTCCTATACCGAGTCCACCCTTTTTTGCGAAGGTTTGATTTGATGCAAGCACGGTTGCCCCAGGAATCCGTGACAGTATTTTCAAGGGGAAACCCGCATTCGGCGAGAAAATACTTTAGTCCTGTTTCGGTCCAACGCGTGCAGTCAACTGCACCGTGTATCCGGGTTAGGAATGGTGTCGACAGCAGGAAATAGCCATTCGGCCGAACCATTTGGTAAACATGTCGACCTGCTCGATAGGGCCAAAGGAGGTGCTCAAAAACCTGGTCAGCAATCACAAGATCGAAGTCGGCTCCCTCCAGAGGACTTTCACAAACATCGAATGCGGGAAAACTGGTGTCGCAATAGCTACGAAAGCGAAACCTTGCCATGAATCACCAGAAATTTCCAACACATCCAGCGTTCCTGGTCCTAATCCAGCAACTAACCTCCCCATCCTGTCACTCATCACCACACGACTCCATTTTCTCCATTCAGCACCGGTCATTCGGTCAAACACCTTACCAAAACCAACTCGCATTAGCCCCGCTGGGAACATAAGCTCGCTCCTGACAGTTGATACCCAATCCAACACCCATCCCTTCTCGCCCAATTCGTAAGGCAATAAAAAGACAAATACCTCAGCAAACGTCGAATCCGCGGCTCAAGCCAGAATAATTACACTTGGCAGAAACGCTTGCCGTAGCGACTGTTCACACGCCACGTCAAGCCAGCTGATATACGGAATCATTTTTGTGACAATACAGCTTCTAGCCGTTCACGTAGAAGTCGAGATTCGGGGTTAAGATCGAGGCCCTTCCGTAAATATTCTACCGCCTGTTCCCGATCACCATGTTCGCCGAACCAATCGCTGATGGCAGCATAAGCTGGCGTATAATTGGGATTTATTTCAATGGCATTCCGATACGCTTTGAATGCTACCGCCTCATCCCCAAGCTCGCTCGCGAGCAAACCTTGGCGATAATACGCTATCACGAGAAATGGCACTCCTGCAGTCCAACGGCCAATAACATAATTATTCTGTTGCAAGGCAGCATGATAAAATCGTTGACGGTCTTTCTCGTTATCCGCTTTAACCGCACGCGCTTCCAAAACGTAGGCATTGCAAAAATGGTGCATATGTAAAAAGTTGTCTCGCCCGATTCTCTGCTCCCAGGCATCAAATACCGCAGGATCGTCTTCATAGTATCCACACTTCGCTTTACAGTACTCCGGCAATACCGCGAAGTCCGCTTGGCTCTCTATTACCCAACAGATGCTAGCATTAACCACATTCACAGGCATCAACAATAGCATCCAAAACTTCCAGCTTCGTAACAACATGTTCAATCGATGCATATCACACCCTTTAGAGCAACTGAACTTGCGAAAGATAACCCTACCGACTCGCCCGAGGTGTATCGTCCTAGACTCGGCGCTTTGTATTGTTGAGTTGAAAAACGGTTGATTCAGTCACAAGCACCGTTTTGCAGCCCACCAGAAGGGCTATCATTGTGTAGTAATAATCGAAATACGCAAGACCCAAGAATGCGCCCGATGCCGCATAACCGACAATACTGACCTGAACCATCGCGGCCAAATCAGACATCCACACAAACTGCGCATCCTTTCTGGCTTCTCTAGCAATAGCGCCCGCGAATCGAAAACTCATCATTCCCAAACCAAGAAACAACCCCAAGCCAAAGAAACCATGCTCAGCTAATACCTCGAAGTAGATGCTATGCGCATCGTGCACATCCCTTGGATTTGGCGCATAAACATGAAAAAACTGTCTTCGAAAACACTCGAAACCGCCTCCTAATGGTCGATCGACAGCCAGATTGAACGCAAACCACCAAGCATTAATCCGCCCCATCGCCGATTTATCCTCTTCAAAGGTCTCAATCGTTCCCATGCGCTCATGCCAGGATTCCGGCATAAAACTCAACGTTGCCACAAACAACACCATGACCATGATCGCGAAGCCGAATTTGTGCCGACTTTTCATAATCATGAACAGTGTCATGGCCGTGACCGCAACAAATGCGCCCCGCGATTGGGTTCCTATCACAGCCACAAATGTCAACACCATTGCAACCAGCCATGCGCGTCGAACCAACATGTACTTTGACTGAAGCTGAAGGTACCTCATCAGCGGGATCGTCATGATCAGAGCGAGACCAATCTCATTGTTACCACCGATAAATGTCCCGGCTGGCCCCATGACGTGATAACCGCCACCCGTAGTAATGGTAAAGATTCCTCCCTTCACGCCGTAAAGCCCAAGCGAGACAACCATTACCCAAACCAAGATTCGAACCCGTTCGGTTGTATTTAACAAAGAAATGGTGATAAAGGTCAACAACATAATCTTCCAGACTTTGTCCCACTGGTACCACGCGCCATCCGGGTTGAGTGCGAAGATTGTAGTGACAAACATCCACAACCAGAAGATCGCAAGAATGATGACGGGCAATTCCCAGCGAATCGTTTTCTTTTCTTTGGAAAACAGCATCCCAGCGAATAAAGCAAGCGCAACAACCTGGGCAAACGGAAAATGATAGGCAAATCCCCAGGTCAGTTTATGCGGGTTCATGAGGCTTAACCACGTCCACATGACGATCCCAACATAGGGCCTCGACAGAATGACTGGCAAACTGCCGAACACAACCAGGGTAACAATAAGGTCTCTCATCGTCTCAAGGGCAAGCTGATTGCGTGACAAACGTACCGAGCATCAGAATAAGGACAATCTTTTGCGACCGCATCGAATGACAAAAGACACACTCCACCATAGCAAGACCCATGAGTACCGTTCGATCAATGTCAATATCTGAGCGCTGGCTGAAGATGAACGATGATGGGCGAACATTTGAGACCAGGCTCGATATCTTGCCCATCCTTGTCCGCCAGCCCGGGCTACCTCGCCACGGTCAACCCAGTCAGGCAACCGGATGCTCAGGAAACCGGGGGATTGCCCTGCGGTTGCATCACGACGCCCCCCTTAATGGCCATTCCGATCGATCGACCCCACCAGGGAACCGTCATCGCAACGTCACTGGGCCATCGGTGCAAGCCCGTTCACGCAGCAAAGTCCACCGTTCAACGGAATTGTCATAGATCGCTGTTGCCAGTCCATCTTGAGAACCAATTCACATTCGCTTCCAGACAACAACTAGCCCACACAGCGTGCCGAGTTTGCGTGCCACCGACGGTTTCCCTTCACGTGAAGTCAACACCTTCGCAATCATCGTCAAAAGTTTCGCAGATGTAAAGTATCATCGATCAACACAAACCACCACCCGGACTATCATCCCTGTGAACAATTCAACGAAGTTATCGCAAAAACCGATGGTTAGCATCATTATCCCGGTTTTCAACAGCGCAGAACTCATTCGTCGCGCTGCCAATAGCGCGCTTTCTCAATCTTTCACCGACTTTGAACTACTCGTCGTGAACGATGGCAGTTCGGACAATACGTTGAATGTGCTCGAGTCATACGGCCAACGTATTCGCGTGATCTCGCAGCAAAATAAAGGGCCGGCTGCGGCCAGAAATCACGGGATCCTGGAGTCCGAAGGCAACTATCTCGCATTCCTGGATGCTGACGACTACTGGCACAAAGACAAGCTGACCCGACAGATCGAGGTGCTCGACAACAACCACCGAATCGGGTTCTGCTCTACCGCCACCAAGATCGTCGATGAGCAACTCACGACCGTCGGCCAGTGGCCTTGTGACGCGGGAACAGAGCCGCTCCTTGAAAAGCTTTTTATGCACGGCTCAGCAATTAGCGGTTCGACCTCGGGCGTAGTTGCCAGAGCAGAACTGATCAAGGCCGTCGGCGGATTCGATGAGTCACTACGTGGCTTCGAGGATCCTGATTTATGGATACGTTTGGCTGCAATCACAGACTACTATTGCATTGAGGAACCGCTAACCGTCGTCGTGCGCACCCCAAACAGTGTTAGTCGAAACCTCAACACTATGCGCAACGCCACCTTGAAGTCTCTGAAGAAGAACCGACACCTGCTACAACCCAACCAACGCCGAGCATTTTGGCGCACCGCCTGCGCCAGCGCGCTCGCTGATTACGCGAAAATGGCCTACCGAGCGCACCATCGGACATTTGCTCTGCGCTGCATCTTGCAAGCGTTGACCTACGCTCCAATCCGGCGAGGTCGATTGCTATCGAGCTTACTGTGGACCATGGCTCAAAACAAAAACCTCTAATCCGAGAGGCACCGTGCTAGATCAGATTGGTTCATCTCATCGCACTTGCATTGATCCGAAAATCGCTTTCACGCGCTATCGTTAACCATTACCGAATCTTGCTCATCTGTTAATCGTTGATCAGTCCCCGCATCCCGTCCCCTACCGGGACCAGGGTGCGAGTAAAATTTCTGCACAAACATTCGGAACAATCGATGGTTAGTCGGCTCCAACCGGTCGATCGTCGCCAAGGGTTACCCTGCGAAGCGGCCAGGGCCGACACCACCATCTCCGGCGCGGAGGTACCGAACCCGACGATCACCATGCCGATCAACAGCGGCGGCATGCCGAAATAGCGAGCGGTGGAGGCCGAGCCCTCCACAAAACGGTCGGCGCTCCAAACGAGGAGTGCCAAGCCAAACATTACAGCGATGAAGGCCAGTGTCATACGAAATAAAAACCTCTCAAAACCATGTTGTTAACCATCTTCTCGAAATTCCAGCGCCGCTAAACTGGGACGACGCTGCCGCATCCAGGCCCGAATATCTGGCTTCTGCCACCGGTTTGCGGCGTTACTTGGATCTGCGTGCTGATCCGCTCCTTCAAGGCGGGTACGTGTGAAATAACACCGATCAGCTTGCCCTCTTGCTGCAGGCCCGCAAGAGTTTCCAAGGCGGTATCGAGGGCTTCTTCGTCCAGGGTACCGAAGCCTTCATCCAGGAACAGGGAATCTACCCGGACGTTCTTGCTGGCCATATGGGACAAACCCAGAGCCAGGGACAGGCTGACGATAAAGCTCTCGCCGCCGGAAAGATTCTTTGTAGACCGAATCTCACCAGCTTGATAGTTGTCGACCACGTTGAGCGCCAGGGGCTGAGCGTCGTCCCGGGCCAGCAAGTAGCGGTCGGTCATTTTCTGCAATTGCCGGTTGGCGTGACCAATCATCATTCCGAAGGTCAGCCCCTGGGCAAAATTGCGGTACTTCTTACCGTCGGCGGAACCGATCAATTCGTGCAGGTTTTCCCACCTGCGACACTCTTTTTTCTGGGCCTCGATAGCTGCCTGCTTTTCCTTTATCCGCTCTTTTGCCGCTGTATTCTCACTTAGCTTATGCTTGAGACCGGCAATGATGTCCCGGAGTTCTTTCAGAGCCTCCTCGTGCTCCTTGAATTGTGGCTCAAGCTCTTCCAGCGATTTGTCGGTGATCTTGCGGGCCATTTCCGAGGCCAGGCGCGTCTCTCGATCCTTCTGGCGGGCGCATAGGTCAGCTTGACGCTCATCCAGATCCTTGGCCGTGGCCGTCAACTCAGCCCGACCGTCAGAAGGCAATATGGCCGCCAGGAACTGTTCTTCATTTGAAAAGCCAACGGGTGCGAGTGCTGCGGCGAATTCATTTTCCAGCCTTGTCAGTTCGGGTTCCCGCCCTTCGATACGTTTCTTCAGAGATTCGACGTGGGCCTTCGCGGTATTCCATTTTTGTTGGAGCTCATTGTGCCGTTCTCTGGCTTGCTTTTCGGCACCTTCGGCATCAGAAATCGCCTTGTTTAAACGGCGCTCCTCTTCGTCGGGCTTCTTATCGCCGTACAGGGCATTACGCTCTTCACTTCCGGTGGCGAGTTCCTTTTTCAAGGTCGCCAGGCGTTCCAGCTTTTCGGCCAGGGCAGTGCTTTGAGTTTCGATAACCGCATCCAGCCGCTTCACCTCGCTGTCGATATCGGCGATCTTTTTCTCGATGTCCGCCTTGTTTTTGACCTGGGCCTGCCACGCTTTCTGCCGCTTCTTAAGTGATTCGATCAGTGATGAAATGTCCGTTTGAGGGATGTCCGCAATCCCAAGCGGCTGGAGCTTGATAGTAACGGCTTGCCTGCGTTCGGCAAAATCGGCACGCAGTTTCACCAGGCCGTCGTTCACGTCGGCCAGCGCTTTCTCGGCAGCTTTCTTGTCATTAGCCGCTGCTGACTCCCGCTTTTCAGCCTCCGTCAGGTTATTGCGGGCCAGGCTTTCAGCATTTTCAAATTTCTTGATGGCGGCTTCCTGATCCTCGGCTTTGCTGATCAGCCTGGTCAGGACGTCGATCTTCTTTTCGGCATCATCGGGAACAGGGACATTCCCTTCGGCAAACGGGTGCTCGGTTGCACCGCAGAGTGGACAGGGCTTGCCGTCTTCCAGTTTTGCCCGGTGATCTTCAAGCTCCGCAATTTTCGCGAGGTATGCCATTTCACGCAGCAGGGTTTCTTTCTCGGTGCGGTATTCCCGCAACAAGCGGTCCCCCAGTAGTTGGCTCAAATTATCTTTGCCCTGCTGAAGCTGTTTTGAGGCGTCCTCCAACGCCTGCTTCCGAATGCCGGATTGCATCGAGCAGTCTTCGAGTGACTTAGCCGCCAGTTCAAGAGTCGTATTGGCGGTTTCTTGAGCGGCCTCCTTTTGAACGATTTCATTTTGCTTGGAGAGCAGGCCGCTCAGCTGTTCTTCAACGCCAGCCAGACCGCTGATCAGCCATTCATCCTGCGCATGCTCCTTGAGGTAGCCGCTCACAAGATCCAACGTCTCCTGAGCCTTGGATCGTTTATCCTGTTCTTCAAGTCGGGCTTTTTTGTCAGTGTCAATCTTGGCCGCATCCTTCTTGCAGCTCTCATCTCCTTCCGAAACAGATTTTTTCTGATCGGCAAGTTTCTGATCCAGGGAGCGAACCTTCTGCAATGTAGGCGCGGCCGCTTGCAGCTCTTCTTTTACCCGGGCGGTTTGTTGCTCAGCAGATTTCAGTACTCCGGCCTGTTCCTTGGCGGAGAATTCGATTCCAGGAAGAGCCTCTTCCTCGGTTTTTAGTGCGGCTCTGTCATTCGTCTGCTGCTTACGGGTGGCGGTAAGCGTCGCGTATGCGCCGTCCAGTGCGGCGGCATTCAAAGCCCGGTTGAGCTTTTCACGGTCC
>CAZWQC010000001.1:0-2642 GCA_964635785.1 uncultured Ectothiorhodospiraceae bacterium | reverse complement strand
AGCTTGCTCGCCTCATCGGCCAGGTCGCCGATTTCCTTCTTCAGCCCATCGATGGTAGTGAGCCAGGCAATGGCTTTCCCAGTGTCAGTGGATCTAGCCGCAAGGTCGGTCTCTTCCTTCTGCTTTGTCTCGAGTGCCTGTCCAATCTCTTGTTCCTGCTCCGGCTCAAGAATCACGATGCCTGCCGTTTCAGCCTGGAGCAGGTTCAGCTTTTCCCGCTCCTCGCGCTGGCATTCATGGACACGGATGGATATCTGGCTGTAGATCTCCGTGCCCGTGATCTGCTCCAGAATCGGAGCCCGATCATCCGGTGCCGCCTGAAGGAAGGCGGCGAAGCCGCCCTGGGCCAACAACATGGAACGGGTGAAACGATCAAAGTCCATGCCGGTAGCCGACTCGATCTGGTCGGCTACCCCTCTGATCTTGGATTCGTAGATCTCCCCGGAATCGGCATTGGCAATTTCGTGTTTCGGGGCCTGGAGTTCGCCATCCGGCTTCTTGCGTGCCCGGTGTTGGCTCCAGTGACAGCGGTAACGCCCAGACTGGGTTTCAAAGGTCACCTCGGCAAAGCATTCCCCGGTCTGGCGAGACAGGATTTCGTTTCCGCTCTTGGTGACCTTGTTCAGGCGAGGCGTCCGCCCATAAAGGGCGAGGCAAATAGCATCGAGGATCGTGGTCTTCCCCGCGCCGGTGGGGCCGGTGATGGCGAAGATGCCGTCAGACGCGAAGGCTGGGTGCATCAGGTCGATTTGCCATTCACCGACCAGTGAGTTCAGATTCTTGAAGCGTACCTGCAGTATTCTCATCGACAGCCTCTCTATTCCGCCTGCACATCGTCTTCATAGAGAGACGAGACCGTTTCCTGGTAGGCTCGAAGCAGCTCCGGCCGCTGGTCTTCAGGTACCTCATGAACGGCGAGGCATCGTTCAAACACGTCGTTCACGTTCAGATCGTCGAGTGTTTCCTCTGCATGGATCTGCCCCAGCACGCGGTCGATGATGCGGTTGTTCTTTATCCGGAGGATTTCCATTTGCGTGCCGGAGATGGTGGCCTCCAGGCGTTCACGCAGGTCGCCAATGACCTCCGTGCCGTCGTAGATGACTTCGAGCCAGGCACTCGCGAGCATTGGGTCATCCGTTGCCGACAATTCAAAGATACGGTTTGAGATGCCGTCCCAGTCTCCTTTGACGCGCTCAAGTTTCTGAAAAATTGGTACGTCAATCAGCTTTACGGATACAGCCGTGCTGTGGAACTCAACCTGGCAAACGCTCTTCTGCTGTTTTGCTTCTCCGAACCCCATGGGCAGAGGAGAGCCGCTGTACCGAATGGTTTCGGAGCCGTTCACCTTTTGCGGGACATGGAGGTGCCCAAGCGCCAGGTAGTTGAAGCAGGCAGGAAAAATCCCGGCCGTCACGTGAGCCAGGGAGCCGACATAGAGTTCGCGCACGCCATCACCATCGACGGTTTGTCCGCCAGCGGTAAACAGATGCCCCGTGCCAACGATGGGAATATCGGCCCCGAGTTCCTCACGCTTCTGTTCGGCCAAGGCGCCAACGGTGGCGTAATGAGTGCGGATGCCGTCGATCAGCTTTCGCTCCTTGTCCTCAACACTCTCACCAGCCTCCGCCACGCGGATGTCCCGGTCGCGGAGGTAGGGCACGGCGCAGACAATCAATTCCGGAGCGTCCTGCTCATTACGGAGCACCAGCACTTCGTCTTCCGGGGATTCAGTGCTACCACCGACCACGTGGACATCAAGGGCCTTGAGCAGCTCCTTGGGAGCATTGAGAAAGGACGGGGAATCGTGGTTGCCCGCGACAACGACAATATGCCGACAAGATGAGGCGGCCACCCGGCACAGGAACCGGTAATAGAGCTCCTGGGCGCGATTGCTCGGAGCGCTGGTGTCAAAGACGTCACCCGCTACCAGCAAGGCATCAATTTCATTCTGCTGAATCGTCTCCGCCAGCCAGGTCAGAAAGGCCTCGAACTCCTCGTAGCGTTTTCTGCCATAAAGGGTGCGACCGATATGCCAGTCGGATGTGTGCAGGAGTTTCATGACCTGTCCGTGTTCTTGATATACGTCACCTCGAACGCCTTGCATGGGCGGTATTGCTGCAGTCGATTGGCGAAGGTGAAGGCATCGTTCATCTCGTAGTGCTGGAAGATGTCGAGGCCGCGATCCAGAGAGATTTTCCAGCCGTGGTCGGTCACGATGTGGCGCGCGTGGATCGTGCCGGTACCGTCGAATTCCCAGGTGAAGTTCACGCCCACCGCGCTGGCGGGCCGATAATCCTCCTGTGTCGAACGAACGCGTCGGTGTGTCAAGGCAGGCAAGACCGGTTGTTCAGGCGGTGAAGGCACACCCGCGCCAGCCGATGGCGTGGCGGCGGGCATCAGCAAGATCACCGGAATGGAGCAGTCATGTGCGGTTTCGCTGGCATTGTGGCACACGAACCGGTCCCCGTGCTGGCAGCGCGGCTCGATGAGGCGGGCCACCTCCTCGCCTGTCGGGGGCCCGACGGGGAGGGGTGCCTCATCATGCCGCTTCACAACTCGGCAAGTGGTCGGGCTTCACATGCAGACGTATCCGCGATGCCGGTCATTCCACCCGATCACCGATGGGACGGAATGCCCCAGAT